>JADFZP010000560.1 GCA_015232485.1 Alphaproteobacteria bacterium | reverse complement strand
TTGCGGCGAGCAGCCGCTGCCGCCCAACGGCGCCTGCAATCTGGGCTGCGTCAATCTGGCGGTGCTGGTGCGCGAGCCGTTCAGCGATCGGGCGTGGTTCGATTTCGAGCGGCTGGCCGAGGTGGCGCGGATCGGCATGCGCTTTCTCGACAACGTGCTGGACGTCACGATCTATCCGCTGCCCGAGCAGGCGGCCGAGGCGCGGAGCAAACGGCGCACCGGGCTGGGGGTCATGGGGCTGGCCAACGCGTTGCAGATGATGCGGCTGCGCTATGGCGGGCACGAGGCCGAGTCCCTGGTCGGCCGGATCATGGAGGCGTTGCGCGACGCCGCCTATGGCGCCTCGATCGAATTGGCCAAGGAGCGCGGCGCGTTTCCGCTGTTCGACCGCGACGCCCATCTGGCGGCGCCCTTCGTGCAAACCCTGCCCAAGGCGTTGCGCGACGGCATCGCCGCGCACGGCATCCGCAACGGCGTGTTGATGACCATCGCGCCGACCGGCACCACGGCGATCTATTACGACAACGTCTCGTCGGGGCTGGAGCCGACCTTCGGCTGGCGCTATTTCCGCAAGGTTTTGCAACCCGACGGCAGCCGCAAGGAATACGCCGTGGTCGACGCGGGCTTCGCCGCGTTTTGCGCCCGGCGCGGGCTCGATCCCGCCACCGCGCCGACCGACGACTTGCCCGACTACATGGTCACCGCGCTGGAACTCTCGGTCGAGGACCATTTGCGCACCCAGGCGGTGTGCCAGCGCCATGTCGACGCCAGCATCTCGAAGACCATCAACTGCCCCGCCGACATGGGCTGGGAGGAGTTCCAGGCGGTCTACCGGCTGGCCTACGAGTTGGGCTGCAAGGGCTGCACCACCTACCGCCCGTCGGGGGTGCGCGGCTCGGTGCTGTCGACCGCCCCCGCCCCATCCGCCGCCGAGGCTTGGCCGCCGCACCGCCCGCCCGAATTGGACGGCAAGACCTACAAGCTGAAATGGCCGCTGACCGACGAGAATCTGTACGTCACCATCAACGATTTGGGCAATCCGCAGGGCGCCCGGCGGCCGTTCGAAATCTTCATCGCCTCGCGCTCGGCCGAGCACGCCGAACTGCTGTCGGCGCTGACCATCACCCTGTCGGCGGTGATGCGCCGCTCGCCCGACCCGTCCTTCCTGGTCGAGGATCTCGAGCGGGTGCGCGGCGCCCAGGGCGCCTGGGTCGATGGCCGCTACGTCAACGGGCTGGTCGCCCTGATCGCCCGCGCCATGCGCCGCCATCTCGAAGGATTGGGCCTGATGCGGGGCGACGGCCCGGCCGTCGAGCCGGCCGCGCCGGGAAGCCTGCCCGGCGAGCTTTGCCCCAAATGCGACAGCCCCACCCTGTTCCGCCAGGAGGGCTGCCGCAAATGCGCCAGTTGCGGCTATTCCGACTGTTCCTGAGGGTCCCACCAATCCATGCGCCCCCGCAAGGCGACCACCGGGCCGACCACCACCAGGGCCGGCGCCTCGAACTTCGACAGGGCGGCGGCTTCGACGATCGCCCCCAGCGTGGTCTCGACCACCCGCTGACGGGGGGTCGCGGCGCGGCTGACCAGGGCCGCCGGCTCGTCGGCGGATCGCCCACCGGCCAGCAATTCGTCGCGCAGACGGCCCAGCGTCGCCAGCCCCATATAGACCACCAGCACCGGCGCGCCGCGCGCCAGCGCCCGCCAATCGACATCGTCGGGCAGTTCGCCCGAGGGGCCGTGGCCGGTGGCGAAGGCGACCGCCGAATTGGTGCCTCCCGCCGTGGCGGGGATGCCGGCATAGGCCAGCCCGCCGATGCCCGCCGTGACGCCCGGCACCACGCGATAGGGGATTTTGGCCTCGCCCAGCGCCAGCGCCTCGTCGACGCCGCGCCCGAACAGGAAGGGATCGCCCCCTTTGAGGCGCAGCACGCGCAAGCCCCGCCCGGCCAGTTCGACCAGCCGCGCCGAAATCTCGGCCTGGGTCGGCGAGGGTCGCCCGCCGCGCTTTCCCAGCGGCTCGATCACCGCCCCCGGCCGCGCCAGCGCCAGGATGCGCGGATCGACCAGCGCGTCGGTCACCACCACGTCGGCATGGCGCAAGGCATGCAGGGCCAGCAGCGTCAAAAGCCCCGGATCGCCGGGGCCAGCGCCGACCAGCCACACGGCGCCGGGGCGAAATTCGGGAAGGGCAGTCGGGATATCGTCCATGGCGGCGATCATACCTCCCTTCCGGCGCCCGCCAAGGCGGTTTAACCCGGCCCCGCTCCCCGCCATGTTCTCGGGTGCGGATATCTGCTATGGTGCCCACCATGAATAAGATGCTGGAACGCGCCAACGAGCGCGGCTGGGATGAGCGATTCGCCAAGTCCCAGGACTTGCTCGGCGCCATGGCCGCCCAGGCGCGGGAAGAGGTCGCCCGAGACGACGTGTTTCCCTACGACCCGTCCGACCGACCCGCAGTTTGATTTCCAGGACACCCGAACCTTCTGGAAGCACTTCGACGCCCTGCCCCTTGAAGCGCGACGCCGGTCGTGAAGGAGTGGGAAATCCGGTTTAAGGTCGCGCCATGACCGAGACGACGTTGCGCAAGGGATGGACCACCGGCGCCTGCGCCACGGCGGCGGCGCGGGCCGCCTTCGTGGCGCTGGCCGAGGGGCGGTTTCCCGATCCGGTGACCATCCGCCTGCCGCGCG
>JADFZP010000559.1 GCA_015232485.1 Alphaproteobacteria bacterium | reverse complement strand
AACCTGATCATGACATAGCGGCGCACGGCCCTAACCCCGCGCGACGCGGCGGGTGCGCCGCGTCAGATCGCGAACATGGCCCAGCAGGTCGGCGAAGCTGTCGCAACGCGCTGCCGACGGCATCTTGCCGGAGAACGCGTCGGCGAAGGCGTCCTCGACGGCCAGCCACCGGGTCTCGTCGGCATACTGGTAGGCGCTTTGATAGTCCGCGACATGGCTGGCGAGCCGCTTCGCCGTCTTGACGACGATGCCCTCGTTCTCGTGTCGCTTCACGGAGACCGCCTCGAGGAAGGCTCCGGCATGGCTGATCGGCGAACGGACGCAGCGTTCGACGAGGATGAACATCGGCTTCGTCGCCGCTGCGGAATTGCTGTGGACGGCGGTGACGTTCGCCTCCACCCAGGCGGAGATCGTGGCCGCGACGATCTCCGCGGCGATCTTGAAATCCTCGTCCGGCGCCAGCCGCCAATCGCCGCCCTTATCGCGGATCGCCTTGTCGGCGGTGACGTTCCGGATCATCTGTCCGATGTCGATCATCATGGTGCCCAGCATCAGGCCGGACATCAGGCCGCGGAAATTCATGTGCGCCGCGCCGTGTTGACCGTCGGGCTGCAGATCGTCCATCGCGGTGAACGGATCGTCGAAGATGTCCGCCTCGTGGACCGAGAATTCATAGCCGATGGCGACGGCGGAGTTCGCCTGGGGGCGGTCGCCGTTGGTGGCCATGGTGCCCATGATGGCGCCGTCCAGGCCGCAGGCGCAAATCTTGCGCATTTCGGCGCGGGTCTTCCAGATGCCGACCTTCTCATCGGAATCGGCCTGTTCATCGGAATCGGCTTGCACGGCCGTCTCGGTCTCACCATTGGGCGCAGCCGATTTTCCGTCCTTGCCGTCCGCCTTCTTTTTCTTCTTTTTCGCGGGAGAGAACTTGGCCTTGACCGCCGCCTCGACCTTCTTGAGCGCGTCCTTGGTCTTCTTCTTGTCGCCCGCCGCCTTGACGACCTCCAGCTTCAGCAGATCGTCGTTGAGCGCCTCGAGCAACGCATCCGCCAGCAACGCCATCTCGGGTCGCCCGAAGACCACGATGGCGCCCTTGGCGCTGGCCTTCTTCTCGGCGGCGTTGGCGGCGCCGTTGCCGCCACCTTGATTTTCGGCGTCGGCATTGCCGTCATCGTCGTCGCCGGCCTGGCCGTCGGCGTCGGTATCGGCAACGGCGCCGCCCTGGCCTTCGGTGTCGCTCTTCTTTCCGCCGATGATCTTGGACAGCGTCGCCGCGGCCCTCTTCAGCATCTCCTCGGGAATGTCGTTGCCGCAAGGCGCGCCGGCGGCGCGCCGGCGCGCGAATTCGTCCGCCATCAGAAGATCCATGTCGCGGGTGCGCACGCTCATGGAAAGCGCGGCGGCGCCCCCGATCATCGCTTGGATCCGCTCGATCGTGCCGTCGAGGCCGCCGTCGCCACGCAAGTGACGCATCAGGGCCTTCTGGCTCTGCGGCGAGCGGTAGGTGCGTCGCGTCTTGCCGAGCGGGCAGGATTTCGGTTGCCCGTCCTCGCCGCGGTTCGGATTGCCAATCGGCTGCTCCCGCACCATGGTGAGGGTGAGAAATTCGGTGGCGGCCCGCTGGGAGATCGCCTCCCGGATGGCAGCGCTGGCGGTCGTGGAGGGGATGGTGGTCATATTCTTGTTCCCTATGTGATTGTGACGCGCGCTCGTTGGCGCTGTTCGTCTATTTTGAGGACTGGATCCGATAGAATTTCCTCATCCAATCGATCTTCACGGCCTCCCGGCTCGTATCGGGATTGGTGTTCTCGGCGATCAGCCGATAAATCGGAACTGGATCGACCTTCTCGTCGTTCTGCCGCAGGATGCGCGCCGCCCGCGCCAGCATGTCTTGGAGTCGTTCGTCCCTGGCGCAGACGAGATCGTCGAAACGCGAATATTCCAAACGTCGCAACGTTAGCGCCGGATGCTCGGATCCACGTCCGCCGACGCGGGCGACGAAGACGCAAAGTTGATACGCGGCGGCGAAGGCGATGCTCGATCGACCATTCCCGTCCTTCGTCTTTTCCATCGCGCGCTCGATCGCGCCGCACACGGGTCCGACCTTAGAAAATCGGTCTTCCGCATGCTCGCGTCGAAGAGCGGCGCGATCGCCAGTCGGCAGACTCAATACCTCGCCAACGAGGTCATGAATCGCCAAATACAGGCGCTCCATTTTTTGATTTATGTCCAATGCGTCCTCCTTATCCTTAGGCCGTCAAGGCGCGGGCGATGAGGTGCGCCTTGGGGTCCGAACGGGCTGCGCAAAGATCGTCGAACAGGCGCCGACTGACCTTGTTGATGCGGTCACGCCAATTGACGATCTCGCCTTCGGTGGTCGCGAGGCCGAGCTCGTGGAAGAAGAGCGCGTCGACCTCGGCGGCGAACGCGGCGACGACGGTCTGCGCGCGGGTCGCCGCGTCGGCCTTGGCGGCCTTGCCCAGGGATTCCGCAATTCCGCCTTGGCCAAATTTCCCCAGGGCCTTTGCGAAACCGTCTCCGCCAAGCTTGTGTACCGCCGCATGGATGGCGAAATAGGCGTGCGCCTTGCCGGCGAGCCGCTTGGTTTCGGCGTCGGAGGCGTCGATCATTGCCTTGGCCATCTGGCGGACATGGCTCCAATAGGAGCCGTCGTCCGCGATGGTGGGCAACGCG
>JADFZP010000558.1 GCA_015232485.1 Alphaproteobacteria bacterium | reverse complement strand
TGCGCCGCGTGTTCGATTCGACCAGCTTCTGCTTCATGTAGCTGCTTTCGACGGCGGCCACCGCGCCGCCCATCGCGTCGATGCGGGCCAGTTCCTCGCGCGCCTCCAGCATCAGGCGCTCGACATTCTCGTTGATCACCCGCGAGCCGTCGAAGATGTCGTCGAATTCCAGCAGATCGGTCTCATAGGCCACGATCTGTTGCAGGCGCAGCGACCATTGCTGGTCCCAGGGGCGGGGCAGGCCCAGCGCCTCGTTCCAGGCGGGAAGCTGCACGGCGCGGGCGCGGGCGTCCTTGCTCAGGACCACCGACAGCATCTCCAGCAGGATGCGATAGACGTTGTTCTCGGGCTGCTGCTCGGTCAGGCCCAGCGAGTTGACCTGCACGCCATAGCGGAAGCGGCGCATGCGCTCGTCTTGGACGCCATAGCGGCTAAGGCAGATCTCGTCCCACAACGCGCCGAAGGCGCGCATCTTGCACAACTCGGTGACGAAGCGGATGCCGGCGTTGACGAAGAAGCTGATGCGGCCGACGACGGTGGGGAAGTCGGCGTCCGGCACCTGTCCGGACGCCTTGACCGCGTCCAGCACGGCGACGGCGGTGGCCAGGGCGAAGGCCAGCTCCTGTTCGGGGGTCGCCCCGGCCTCTTGCAGGTGGTACGAGCAGACGTTGATCGGGTTCCACTTCGGCAATTCGCGATAGGTGAAGGCGATCACGTCGGCGGTCAGCTTCAACGACGGCCCCGGCGGGAAGATGTGGGTGCCGCGCGAAAGGTATTCCTTCACCACGTCGTTCTGGGTGGTGCCGGCCAGCGCGGCGCGCGAGGCGCCCTGGCGTTCGGCGGCGGCCACGTACAGGGCCAGCAGCCAGGCCGCCGGCGCGTTGATGGTCATGGAGGTGTTCATCCTTTCGAGAGGGATGCCCTCGAAAAGGGTCGTCATGTCACCCAGATGACAAATCGGAACGCCCACCTTGCCGACCTCGCCGCGCGCCAGCGGGTGGTCGGAATCATAGCCGGTCTGGGTCGGCAGATCGAACGCCACCGAAAGCCCGGTCTGGCCGCGCGCCAGATTGGTGCGGTACAGGCGATTGCTCTCGCCGGCCGAGGAATGGCCCGAATAGGTCCGGAACAGCCAGGGTTTCTCGCGGCCAGTCATCGGCATGCCCTCCTCGCAGAAAAATTACCCATACTCTCCAATTAACGAAACAAACTATCATTTTGTGCATTGCGAAGAAAGGCACAAAACGATAAAACTGGCCGCTTGACACGCCTGGGAGCGGGTCTCGGCCGAATGGGCTACCGCAGTGCGGCACCCGGGGCCGGTTCCGCTGGGGGCCCTGGCTTTGGCGCTCGGACCATCATGGAGAAGATCATGAGCGAAGCGGCGAAGGTTATCGAACTGCAAGCCGGCCCGGCCCCGAAAGACCTTTACGAGGTCGGCGAGATTCCGCCGCTTGGGCATGTGCCGAAGAAGATGTACGCTTGGTGCATCCGGCGCGAGCGCCACGGCGAGCCCGAAAAGGCCATGCAGGTCGAGGTGGTCGACACCCCCCAGGTCGACAGCCACGACGTCCTGGTCATGGTGATGGCGGCGGGCGTCAACTACAACGGCGTGTGGGCGGCGCTCGGCCGGCCGATCTCGCCCTTCGACTACCACAAGGCCGAATACCACATCGCCGGCTCGGACGCGGCCGGCGTGGTGTGGGCGGTCGGCTCGAAGGTCAAGCGCTGGAAGGTCGGCGACGAGGTGGTCGTCCACTGCAATCAGGTCGATGGCGACGACGAGGAATGCAACGGCGGCGACCCGATGTTCTCGCCCAGCCAGCGCATCTGGGGCTACGAGACTCCCGACGGCTCGTTCGCCCAGTTCACCCTGGTCCAGGCGCAGCAGGTCATGGCGCGCCCGCTGCATCTGACCTGGGAGGAATCGGGCTGCTACACCCTGACGCTGGCCACCGCCTACCGCATGCTGTTCGGCCATCGTCCGCACATCCTGCGGCCGGGCCACAACGTCTTGGTCTGGGGCGCCTCGGGCGGGCTGGGCTCGATGGCCATCCAGTTGATCGCCACGGCCGGCGCCAACGCGATCGGCGTGATCTCGGAAGAGGACAAGCGCGACTTCGTGCTGTCCCTGGGCGCCAAGGGCATCGTCAACCGCAAGAACTTCTCGTGCTGGGGCCAGTTGCCCGATGTCGACGACGTCAAGGGCTATGCCGACTACCTGAAGAAGGTGCGTGAATTCGGCAAGGCGATCTGGGAATTCACCGGCAAGGGCAACGACGTCGACTTCGTCTTCGAGCATCCCGGCGAGCAGACCTTCCCGGTGTCGTGCTTCGTGGTCAAGCGCGGCGGCATGGTGGTGTTCTGCGCCGGCACCACCGGCTACAACCTGACCTTCGACGCCCGCTTCGTGTGGATGCGCCAAAAGCGCATCCAGGGCAGCCATTTCGCCAATCTGCTCCAGGCCGCGCAGGCCAACCAACTGGTCATCGAACGGCGCATCCAACCGTGCATGTCCGAGGTGTTCTCTTGGGACGACATTCCCAAGGCCCACACCAAGATGCTGCGGAACGAGCACAAGCCGGGCAACATGGCCGTTCTGGTGCAGGCCGGGAAGCCCGGCCGCCGCACCATCGAGGACTGCATCGAGGGCTGACCACATGACGACGACGATCCCGCTTCCCGACCTTCTTCCCACCTT
>JADFZP010000557.1 GCA_015232485.1 Alphaproteobacteria bacterium | reverse complement strand
TCTACGCCAACGGCTTCGTGCCGACGGTGAAGCAGCTTGTCGATCGCCTGACCATCGGGGGCTAGAACCCCTTTTCACCCTGGCGCCCGCACCCATATCCGGGAAAGGCGACCAGGGAGGCGATGATGGAAGACGATGTGCCGATCGACGCCGAGGTCCGCGAGGCGGTCGGTGTCTTCATGGACAACGAGTCCCTTGAACGCGCCGTCCAGGATCTGCTGACCGATGGCGGCTTCGATCACGCCGATCTCAGCGTGCTGGCCTCGGACGAGACGATCGCCCAGCGCTTCGGGCATCGCTATCAAGACATGCGCGAGGCCGAGGACGATCCCGACGCGCCACGAATCTCGTGGGTCGAACCGGAAAGCCGCACCCAGGGCCGCGGCGCCCTGACGGGCATCCTGGCCTATGCCGGCGCGGTGACGGCGGGCGGCATCACCTTCGCGACCGGCGGGGCCGCCGGCTTGGTGATCGCCGCCGGTTTGGCGGCCGGCGCGGCGGGCGGAGCGCTGGGACTCGGGCTGGGGACGCTGATCGACGAGACCATCGGTGGGCGGTTGGAAGAGCAGATCCGGCGCGGCGGCGTGGTGCTGTGGGTCAGGCTGCGCCAGCCGGAACAGCATGCGCGGGCCACCGGCGTTCTGGCCCGCCACGGGGCGCGCGACGTCCATGTCCACACCATCCGGCCCAGTCCGACCGGCCCAGGCCAAGTCGCGCCCGGCCCAGGACAATGACGCCAGACAATTCATGGGCTTGCCGCCATCAACCTCTTGAAAGGAGGCGTGGTTGCCAACACATGGAGGGATGGGTATATTGGACCTACAATTAGAATCAATCAGGCGACTCGCCAAAAGTCGCCACAAATGAAACGTCCAAAGCCATGACGATGAGCCGCCCTTACAGTCACATTCTCGAACGCCTCCGCGCCGCGGGGCTGCGTCCGACCCGTCAGCGGCTCGCCTTGGCGAAGCTGCTGTTCGACAACGGCGACCGCCACATCACCGCCGAGCAGCTTCACGGCGAGGCGTTGGGCCACAGCATCCGGGTGTCGCTGGCCACCGTCTACAACACGCTGCATCAGTTCACCGATGGCGGGCTGCTGCGCGAGATCGTGGTCGATTCGGGCCGTTCGTATTTCGACACCAACACCAGCGAGCACCACCATTTCTTCTACGAGAAGTCGGGCGCGTTGCGCGACATCCCCGGCGACATGGTGACGGTGACCAAGGTTCCCGACGCTCCCGAGGGCACCGTGATCCGCCGGGTCGACGTGATCGTGCGCGTCATCGGCTGAGCGGATGGCGCTGGACAGGCGGCCCATCACCTCCGACGAAATCCTGACGGCCGCGCAACTCGCGGCCATGCCGCCTGAGCGCCGCGCCGCCTTCCACCGGCTGCGCGAGCGTCGCCGCGTTCCCCTGGGCGAGGTTGGCCGGCTGGACTTTCAGTGCCGCGACATCGCCTGGGCCGAGCTTCAAGACGCCGTCGCCGCCGAGGGCGCGCCCGCCGAGCAAGCCCTGCGCGCCGCCAACGCCCGCCTGCCGACCGGAGCCGAACTGGTCGCCGTGCTGCGCAGCCCGCTGGCCCCCGACGATGTCGATTATCTCGCCACCCAGATCAGCCTGTCGGTCGAGGTCCAAAGCATCCGCGGCCTGCGCGATCCCGGCGCCGAACTGGCCGCGCCGGTGCTGCGCTTCCCCTTCACCCCCTGGCAAATCGAGAAATTCGCGGCGCCCGGCGTGACGGTGGTGGTCGTCTCCCATCCCCTGCACGGTCTGGTCGACATCCTGTCCGACGACGTCCGCCACGCCTTGGCCGGGGACTTCGACGGGGGCCATTGAAGGGCGAAAGCGTCACGCTTTCGCTTTCATGTTTGCCCCTCGCCGGGCGGCCGCCTCCGGCGCCCTTGGCCGCGGCCGCAATGGCCGCCGGTCGCATCGCGTGTCGGACTTAACCCTAAAACAAATGCCCGCCGCGCGTCGCCTTGGTCCGCAGATAGCCGGCGTTGTGGTCGTTGGCGGGGAAGATGTGCGGCACGCGCTCGACCACGTCGATGCCGTGGCGGGCCAGGGCGGCGACTTTCAGGGGGTTGTTGGTCAAGAGGCGGACCCGGCCGATGCCCAGCAGGCGCAGCATCTCGGCGGCCGGCAGGTAGATCCGCTCGTCGTCGTCGAAGCCAAGCTGCTCGTTGGCTTCCAGGGTGTCGAAGCCCTCGTCCTGAAGCTGGTAGGCGCGCAGCTTGTTGACCAGCCCGATGCCGCGGCCCTCTTGCGCCAGATAAAGCAGGACGCCCGCCCCGTCGGCGGCGATCTCGCCGATCGCGCCGCGCAACTGGTCGCCGCAATCGCAGCGCAGGCTGCCCAGCAGATCGCCGGTGAAGCATTCGGAATGCAGGCGGGTCAGCACCGCCGTGTCGGCGTCGGGCTCGCCGATCACGATGGCCAGATGCTCGATGCCGCCATCGGCCGGGCGGAAGGCGACGATGCGGGTGTTCTCGGCGCCATGCAGCGGCACCCGCGCCTCGGACACCGGACGCAACGTTTGGGCCGCGATGCGCTGATAGGCCAGCACGTCGTCAACCCCCACCAGGAAAAGCTGGTTGAGCGAAGCCAAGCCCGCCAGATCGCCGCCGACCGGAGCGACCAGGGCGGCCGGCAGCAGGCGGGCCAGCTTGGCCAGATGCACCGCGCCCGAGCCCGCCGAGCCCGGCG
>JADFZP010000556.1 GCA_015232485.1 Alphaproteobacteria bacterium | reverse complement strand
CGGTCGAATACGTCGCGGACTACGCCGACTGGGATCTGTTCGGCGCCCTGGGGACGTTCGATATCCAGGTGGTCCGTGTTCGATCAATCTGTTCACAACAGAGGACGGGTGGAAGGCGAGCGGCCAAGCCGATTTCGAATATCGGGACAGGTATAACTTTGACCAACACGTTGGAGGGGACCAAGACCTCAGGGACTGGGCCACGATGGGGTTCGCTTTGGACTTGGATTTCGATATCGCCGCGCTCGACGCGCTGGAGAAGGCGGGTCTCGCCAAAAGTTTCGACGTTTGCGGGTCATGGACGGAGATGGACTTCCCGCTCTTCCCGCCTCATCAAGGCACTTGGAACGGAGCTCCATGACGGCGCTCGTGCCGGGCCGCGCAAGGAACATGCAGCCGTATAGCTCTCGCTGCTCGCGCCTCGTGGTGGGCCGAGTAGACTTGGCCGGCCCTGTGTGTAAGATGAGCGGCGAGGGAAATGTGTCGGATGGAGACCCGTATGGCGCGACGATTGCTGGAATCGTTGCTCTGGCTGGCGAGGCGGCTGATGACCAGGGCCGTGATCGCGGGCCTCGCACCCGGTCTGGCCACAATGGCGCTCTTGCCCCTCGCCCTTGAGAGCATTGGGCTGGGAGTCGCGGTGATGCATTTCCCCTTCGTGATCGCGCAGGCGCCCCTGATCGCCTGCCTGGATTACGGCGCGGACGAAAAGTCCGCGTTGCCGGGCCGGATCGCCAAACCCATGCTGAGATGGTCGGTGGTCGCCGGGCTCGCTCCCGTGCTGATCATCCTCGCAGGGGACGCTTGGCGACCGCTGTTCAAAGGCGGGTTTAAATTCGTGCCTTATGGCTTCCTGGGCGCCACTCTCATGCAGGCGCCACTGCTCGCCCTGTTCAATCTGGCCATCGCCGTATGGGGATCGCAGACTTGCGATCGCGAGAGCGACGAAGGATGGCGCTGGGCCGGATGGGGCTTGGCCGCCATTGGCGCCAGTCTCTCCGGCCTGCTGGCGCTGTGGCTGATCTCGGAGATTCAGTTCCGTTACTTCCGGCCGCCGCTCCTCGACTGAAGCGCTCGCCTCCGAACCCGGAGCGTCGGCCACGCCAGCCCGAACCGGCCGGCGCTCCCCGTCCGGGCCGCCCAGGAACACGCGGCCGCTCTCGCTTCTCGCGCCTTGTGGTGGGCCGAAATGGACTCGGCCGGTCACCTGTGTAAGATGGTAGCGAGAAATGCGTCGGACGGAGTCTCGTATGGCGCGGCGATGGCTGCGGGCGCCCCTGATCGCCTGTCTGGATATCGGCGCGAATGCCCAATCCAGCCAATCGGCCACGGCTGGACCATAACGGAGGGGGCGGGGATGTGGATGGGTTGGCGCATGCCGCCCGGACGGCTTGCGAAGCGGCTGCTGAGCCTGACAGTGGTCGCGGGCCTTCTGCCCGCTTTGCTTGGGGTCGCGCTCTTCTACCTGGTCGCGAAAATCATTCATTGGGAGATCGTTGCCGCGGCGATGGCGCAGGCGCCCCTGCTCGCCTTGCTGGATGGTGGGGATGACGGGTCCGCGGCGCCGAAACGTCTTGCCAAGTCGATGCTGAGGTGGTCGGTGATCGCGGGACCCGCGGGTTTCGTGCTCGTCTTGATCGTCGGGTCCAAGCTGCTGCCGTCCATGCCGGACTTGTTGGGGGGCATGATCCTTGGCCTGTCGATCGTCGCGGTCGTACAGGCGCCCCTGCTCGCCTGCATGAACGTCGCCATCTTCGTCTGGGGTTCGTCGACTTGCGATATCGAGGCGGACCAACACTGCAAGCGGCGCTGGGCGAATTGGGGGATGGCGGCCGTGGGCGCCAGTCTGTCTGGCCCACTGCTGCTGTGGCTGCTCGTGCTTCTTGCCTTCCGGCCGCCGATCGACTGACGCGCTCGTCTTCCGATCATGGACGGAGATCGACTTTCCGCTCTTCCCGCCTCAGGGCGCTTGGACTGGGGCTCTAGTGACCGCGTTCGTGCCGGGCCGCCCAGCAACACATGGCCGATAGCTCTCGCTTCTCGCGCATCGTGGTGGGCCAAATAGACTTGGCCGGTCCCCTGTGTAAGATGGCAGAGGGAAAAGTGTCGGATGGAGTCTCGTATGGCGCGACGATGGCTGGAACCGCCGCGCTGGCTCGCGAGGCGGCTGCTGAATAGGGTGGTGCTCGCGGGGCTCGCACCCGGTCTGGCCGCAATCACTGTCTTGTCCCTGGCCCTTGGGAGCATTGGGCTGGGAGTCGCGGTGATGCATTTCCCCTTCGTAATCGCGCAGGCGCCCCTGATCGCCTGCCTGGATTACGGCGCGGATGAACAATCCGCGCTGCCGGGCCGGATCGCCAAGCCCATGCTGAGATGGTCGGTGGTCGCCGGGCTCGCGCCCTTGCTGCTGGTGCTCGCAGGGGAAGCTTGGCCACCGCTCTTCCACGGTAAGACCGCATGGTTGTTTGGCTTCCTGAGCGCCACTCTGATCCAGGCGCCGGCCCTCGCCCTGTTCAATCTGGTCATCGCCGTCTGGGGATCGCAGACTTGCGATCGCGAGAGCGACGAAGGATGGCGCTGGGCCGGATGGGGCTTGGCCGCCATTGGCGCCAGTCTCTCCGGCCTGCTGGCGCTGTGGCTGATCTCGGAGATTCAGTTCCGTTACTTCCGGCCGCCGCTCCTCGACTGAAGCGCTCGCCTCCGAACCCGGAGC
>JADFZP010000555.1 GCA_015232485.1 Alphaproteobacteria bacterium | reverse complement strand
ATGAGGGGCGAACACAAAAGGAACTCTTCATGAATCTGACGCCTCGTGAAAAGGACAAGCTGCTGGTGGCGATGGCCGCGATGGTGGCGCGCCGGCGGCTGGAACGCGGCGTCAAGCTGAACCACCCGGAAGCCATCGCGCTGATCACCGACTTCGTTGTCGAGGGCGCCCGCGACGGGCGCTCGGTGGCCGAGTTGATGCGCGACGGCGCCTCGGTGCTGACCCGCGAGCAGGTCATGGAGGGGGTGCCCGAGATGATCCACGACATCCAGGTCGAGGCGACCTTCCCCGACGGAACCAAGCTGGTCACCGTCCACGACCCCATCCGTTGACGGAGCGCGCCCCATGATCCCCGGCGAGATGTTCACCGCCCCCGGCGAAATCGTGCTGAACGAGGGCCGCGACACCGTGACCCTGACGGTGGCCAACACCGGCGACCGGCCGATCCAGGTCGGCAGCCACTACCATTTCTTCGAGACCAACCGGGCGCTGGCCTTCGACCGCGGCCGGGCGCGCGGCTTCCGCCTGGACATCCCCGCCGGCACCGCCGTGCGCTTCGAGCCCGGCCAGACGCGCGCCGTGACCCTGGTGGCCTATGCCGGCCGCCGCGAGGTGTGGGGCTTCGACGGACAAATCGACGGCAAGCTGGAGGGCTGAAGACCATGGCGCATCGCATGGACCGCGCGGCCTATGCCGCCATGTTCGGACCCACCAAGGGCGACCGCCTGCGGCTGGCCGACACCGATTTGATCCTCGAGGTCGAGGAGGATCGCACCATTTACGGCGAGGAGGTCAAGTTCGGCGGCGGCAAGGTGATCCGCGACGGCCAGGGCCAGGGTCAGGCGACCCGCGCCGAAGGCGCCGCCGACACCGTCATCACCAACGCGCTGATCCTTGACCATTGGGGCATCGTCAAGGCCGACATCGGCCTGCGCGGCGGCCTGATCGTGGCGATCGGCAAGGCCGGCAATCCCGACATCCAGCCGGGGATCGACATCGTGATCGGGCCGGGCACCGAGATCATCGCGGGCGAGGGCCGCATCGTCACGGCCGGCGGCATCGACGCGCATATCCATTTCATCTGCCCGCAGCAGGCCGAGGAGGCGTTGCATTCCGGCGTCACCACCATGCTGGGCGGCGGCACCGGCCCGGCCGACGGCACCAACGCCACCACCTGCACGCCCGGCCCCTGGCATCTGGCGCGCATGCTGCAAGCCGCCGAGGGCCTGCCGGTCAATCTGGGCTTTTTCGGCAAGGGCAACGCCGCCCGCCCGGCCTCGCTGATCGAGCAGATCCGGGCCGGCGCCTGCGGCCTGAAGCTGCACGAGGATTGGGGCACCACGCCGGCCGCCATCCGCAACTGTCTGACCGTCGCCGACGTGATGGACGTGCAGGTCGCCATCCACACCGACACGCTGAACGAATCGGGCTTCGTCGAGGACACCGTGGCGGCCTTCGAGGGCCGCACCATCCACGCCTTCCACACCGAGGGCGCCGGCGGCGGCCACGCCCCCGACATCATCAAGCTGTGCGGCGTCGCCAACGTGCTGCCGTCCTCGACCAACCCCACCCGGCCGTTCACCGTCAACACGGTCGACGAGCATCTGGACATGCTGATGGTCTGCCATCACCTGGATAGCCGCATCCCCGAGGACGTCGCCTTCGCCGAAAGCCGCATCCGCCGCGAGACCATCGCCGCCGAGGACATCCTGCACGATCTGGGCGCCATGAGCATGATCTCGTCGGACAGCCAGGCGATGGGCCGGGTCGGCGAGGTGATCATCCGCACCTGGCAGACCGCCCACAAGATGAAGGTCCAGCGCGGCGCGCTGCCCGGCGAGGCGCCCGGCAACGACAATCTGCGCATCAAGCGCTACATCGCCAAATACACCATCAACCCGGCCATCGCGCACGGCATCGCGCGCCATGTCGGCAGCGTCGAGCCGGGCAAGCTGGCCGATCTGGTGCTGTGGAAGCCGGCCTTCTTCGGGGTCAAGCCCGATCTGGTGCTGAAATGCGGCACCATCGCCTCGGCGGCGATGGGCGATCCCAACGCCTCGATCCCGACGCCGCAGCCGGTCCATTACCGGCCGATGTTCGGCGCCTTCGGCCGCGCGCTGCAGGCCGGCGCGGTGACCTTCGTGTCGAAGGCGGCGCTCGACGACCATCTGCCGGCCTCGCTGGGCTTGAACCGTCAGGTCTTGGCGGTCGAGGGCACCCGCGGCATCGGCAAGGCGCAGATGGTGCGCAACGATGCCTGCCCGCATATCGAGGTCGATCCCGAGACCTACGAGGTGCGCGCCGATGGCGAACTGCTGGTCTGCGAGCCGGCCGCCGTGCTGCCGATGGCGCAGCGCTATTTCCTGTTCTGACCATGCGCCGCGCCATCGCCCATCGCCCGGCCGGAAGCTGGCCCGCCGCCGAACAGTCGGGCAGCGTCACCCTGCCCCACGCCGAGCGCCACCGCCGCCGGTTCAGCCTGACCGACGACGACGGCGCGGCCTTCCTGCTCGACCTGTCCCGCCCGGCCGCGATGGCCGATGGCGACGGCCTGGAACTGGAAGGCGGCGGCTGGCTGCGCGTCGTCGCGGCGCCCGAGGAATTGGCCGAGATCACCTGCGAAGACCCCGAGGCCCTGGCCCGCATCGCCTGGCACATCGGCAACCGCCACATGCCGGTGCAAGTCCTGCGAGGCGGCACCCTGCGCCTGCCCGCCGACCACGTCCT
>JADFZP010000554.1 GCA_015232485.1 Alphaproteobacteria bacterium | reverse complement strand
CCTCTCCGCCCTCGGCCGGCGCGAGGAGGCGCTGGAGGCGACCCGCGAGGCCGCCGACATCTACCGCCGCCTCGCCGAGGCGCGGCCCGACGCCTTCCTCCCCGACCTCGCCTCGGCCCTCAACAATCTGGGCATCCGCCTCTCCGCCCTCGGCCGGCGCGAGGAGGCGCTGGAGGCGACCCGCGAGGCCGTCGAGATCAGGCGCCGCCTCGCCGAGGCGCGGCCCGACGCCTTCCTCCCCGACCTCGCCCGCTCATTGGGTGCTTTGGGCGGCGCGTTGGGTGACGCTGCGGAGGCCATCGCCGCTTTCGCGGAGGGGATCGCCTGTTTGAGACCGGCTTTCGAACGGCTCCCGCAGGCGCATGGCGGGTTGATGGGGGTGCTGGTCGAGCTTTATCGGCAAGCTTGTCAGGCGCATGGGCGGGAGCCGGACCCAGGGATGTTGGCGCCGATCTTGCCGCTGCTGGGATAGGGGGTGCCAGTCTCGGGGCGGGGGCTGGAACGGTATCCGTCGCGGGGCTATTCTCTGTCGGGGAACGGGCGCCGAGGTTTGCGGGATGAGTGAACCAAGACCGCGCGAATGGTCGCTGGACGAGTTTCTCGATTGGGAGGCGCGGCAAGCCGAGCGTTGGGAACTGGCCGATGGTCAGCCGGTCATGATGGCTGGGGGAACCCAGGCGCAGGCGCTGATCGCGGTCAATCTGCTGACCATGCTGCGTCCTTTGTTGCGGGGGACGCCGTGCCGGCCGAGTGGGTCCGATTTGCGGGTTCCCGTGCCGGCGACGGGGAATTGTCGCTACCCGGACATCACCATCGACTGTGGCGAATTCCGGCCCGACGCGCATGACGTTTCAATGCCGGTGGTCGTGTTCGAGGTGTCGGATCGGACCAAGAAGCTGAAGGACTACGACAGCATCCCCTCGATCCGGCAATATGTCTGCCTGTTCCAGGACGAACCCCGCGTCAGCGTGTGGCTGCGCGGCGGCGATGGCCGATTGGTGCCTCAAGACGACGTCACCGGTCTCGACGCCTCGTTCACGGTGGTGGGGATCGACCAGCCGCTCGCCCTGGCCGGAATCTACGAGGGCTCCCGCTTCGCATAGCCCAATTCGTCCTGGACTGGCCCGCGCGGGGCGGTGATACCATCTGGGGATGATGCCTCTCTCGCGCGTGGTACTCCTGAGCGTCGTGTCGATCCTGCTGGCGGCGGGTGCCGGCGGGTGGGTTTGGCTGGGCCGCTCGCTGCCCGTGGTCGAGGGGCGGCTGGCGGTGGCGGGGCTTCGGGCGCCGGTCGAGGTGGCGCGCGATCGGCATGGGATTCCGCGCATCACGGCGGGCAGTCCGCATGACGCGTATTTCGCGCTCGGCTTTGTCCATGCGCAGGATCGGCTGTGGCAGATGGAGGCGCAGCGCCGGCTTGGCGCGGGCCGGCTGGCCGAGTTGGTCGGCGAAGCGGCCGTGCCGACCGATCGGTTCATGCGGATTCTCGGGCTGTACCGTTTGGCCGAGGGCTCGCTGGCGGCGATGTCGCCCGAGGCGCGCGCCGTGTTCGAGGCCTATGCCGCCGGGGTCAACGCGTTTCTCGCCCAGGGCCGCACCTTGCCGCCGGAATTCTTGGTCCTGCGCCACCGCCCCGAGGCTTGGGCGCCGGCCGATTCGCTGGTCTGGGGCCGCTTGATGGCGATGCGGCTGTCGGGCAATTGGCGCGACGAGTTGCTGCGCGCCCGCTTGCCGGCCGAGAAAGCGCGGATGCTGTGGCCGGACTACCCGGCCGATGGGCCGACCACGCTGGATACCGCCTTGGATGGCGCGGCCGAGCGGCTGCTGGCCGCCATGCCCGAGGCGGTTCGGCCGGTGCTGGCCTCGAATGTCTGGGTGCTGGGCGGGCGCCACACCCATTCGGGCAAGCCCTTGCTGGTCAACGATCCGCATCTGCCCTTCGAGGCGCCGGTGCTGTGGTATCTGGCGCGGTTGGAGATGCCGGGCCTGAGCCTGACCGGCGCCACGGTGCCCGGCGTGCCGCTGCATCTGCTTGGGCAAAACGGGGCGGCGGCGTGGGGCATCACCACCACCCATGGCGACACCATGGATCTGTTCGTCGAGCGCGAGGCGGTCGGCGGCGACGGTCGGGAGTACCAAACGCCCGACGGCCCCCTGCCCTTCGCGACGCGCGACGAGGTGATCCGGGTGAGGGACGGCGCCGATGTGGTGGTGACGGTGCGCGCCAC
This sequence comes from Alphaproteobacteria bacterium, assembly GCA_015232485.1. Classification (GTDB taxonomy): domain Bacteria; phylum Pseudomonadota; class Alphaproteobacteria; order Rhodospirillales; family Magnetospirillaceae; genus JADFZP01. Next base: position 501 of record JADFZP010000554.1, on the reverse strand, counting down.
CCGCCACGGGCCGATCGTCGTCGAGGACCCGCCGATGGCCCTTTCGGCCACCGCGCTGCTGGAGGGCGACCGCACCGCCGAGGCGATCTGGCGGATCAACCGCGCCGGCTCGTGGCCCGAGTTCGTCGAGGCGACCCGGCTGTTCCACACGCCGCAGCAGAACATCGCCTGGGCCGGCTCGGACGGCACCATCGGCTTCGTGGTGGCGGGACGCGTGCCGCGGCGCAAGGCGGGCGACGGCACCCTGCCCCGCTCGGGCTGGAGCGGCGAATTCGATTGGGACGGCTGGGTGCCGTTCGAGGAATTGCCGCGTCTGGTCGATCCACCCTCGGGCCGCATCGTCAACGCCAACAACAAGCCGGTGCCCGAGGGCTATCCCCATCTGCTGGCCGCCGACTGGCCCGATCCGCACCGCGCCCGCCGCATCGGCGCGCTGCTGGATGGATTGCGGCAGCGGGCCGGGCCGGAGGACATGCGGGCGATGCTGCGCGACACCCTGTC
>JADFZP010000553.1 GCA_015232485.1 Alphaproteobacteria bacterium | reverse complement strand
GCCCGCTAATGCAGCTCGGCGCGCACCTGTTGGCGCAGCAGGTCGATCGGCTGGAACTTGCCGTTGCGTTCGAAGTGCCAGAAGGTCCAGCCGTTGCAGGCGGGCGCGCCTTGGACGGCGGCGCCGACCTGATGGATCGAGCCGCGGTGCTCGGTCGAGATCAGAGTGCCGTCGGCCCGCACCTTGGCGCTGAAGCGGCGGCGTTCGCCGTCCCACAGCATCTCGCCGGGGGCCAGCAGGCCGCGTTCCAGCACGGTGCCGAACGGGATGCGCGGCTCGGCGCGGCGGGTGGGGGTTTCCAGCGCCGACAGGTCGTCGCCTTCCCGCAGCTTGGCGATGCGCGCGCGGGCGGCGGCGGCGTAGTCGGGATCGCGCTCGATGCCGATCCATTTGCGGCCCAGCTTCTTGGCCACCGCGCCGGTCGTGCCGGTGCCGAAGAAGGGGTCCAGCACCACGTCGCCCGGCCGGGTCGAGGCAAGGAGGACGCGGTAAAGCAGCGCCTCGGGCTTCTGGGTGGGATGGACCTTGCGGCCGTCCTCCTTCAGGCGCTCGGGCCCCGAGCACAGCGGCAGCAGCCAGTCGCTGCGCATCTGCAATCCCTCGTTCAGCGCCTTCATCGCGTCGTATTGGAAGGTGTAACGGGCGTCGGCCGACTTGGCGCACCACAGCATCGTCTCGTGCGCGTTGGTGAAGCGCGTGCCGCGGAAATTGGGCATCGGGTTGTTCTTGCGCCACACCACGTCGTTCAGGATCCACCAGCCCTGGTCCTGAAGCGTCGCGCCGACGCGGAAGATGTTGTGATAGCTGCCGATCACCCACAGCGCGCCGTCGTCCTTCAGCACGCGCCGCGCGGCGGCCAGCCAATCGCGGGTGAAGGCGTCATAGGCCGCGAAGTCGGTGAAGCGGTCCCACTCGTCGTCCACCCCGTCGACGCGCGAATTGTTCGGACGCAGCAACTCACCGCCAAGCTGCAAGTTGTAGGGCGGGTCGGCGAACACCAGGTCGACGGATTTCTCCGGCAAGGCGTTCATGTGGGCGACGCAGTCGCCTTCGAGGAGTGTATTTATTGGGAACGACATCGCCGCACTTTGAGTCAGCCGCGACTCGCCGTCAAGAGGACTTGATGTCGAAAGCCAACTGAACCGGCGCGAATGATCGCCGGTGATGCGGCGAAGGCCCCAGCGCGTCGAGGGCGCGCATGTGCTCGGGCGTGCCGTAGCCGGCGTTGCGCTCCCAGCCATAGCCGGGAAACCGTTGGGCCAGCGCCACCATCAGGCGGTCGCGGGTGACCTTGGCGATCACCGAGGCGGCGGCCACCGACAGGCTCAACCCATCGCCGCCCACTAGGCAATGCGTGGGGCAGGGCAGTGGCGGCTTCTGGTTGCCGTCGACCAGGGCGCGGTCGATCGGCACCCCCAGCGCCGCGACGGCGCGACCCATCGCCAGGAAGGTGGCGCGCAGGATGTTGACGCGGTCGATCTCGTCGACCTCGGCCCGTCCGACGCCCACGCACAGGGCGGCGTCCTGGATCAGCGGGAACATCTCTTCCCTTTTCTTGGCCGACAGCCGTTTCGAATCGTTCAGTTCGGCAAGCAGTCGCGCCGGCAAGCGGGCGTGGTCGAACACCACCGCAGCGGCCACCACCGGCCCGGCCAGCGGGCCGCGCCCGGCCTCGTCGAGGCCGGCCACCACTCCTCCCAACGCGATCTCGTGGCTGAAGTCCGGCATGGCTTGTTCATGCCCGCTTCCCGCCCGCGATGCAAGCCCGTCCTATGCTGCAATGCAACAGAAGTAACGACCTGTAAATATTCATCACAATGGTAATACAGGAAATGGGGTTTTCAGCGGACTATTTATGCCGTCAGTCGAATGGCGGTGGCCTCTTCCAGCATGATACCAATATCCAGCGGGATGGGCAGGAAACGCGAAGCTCATGGCGAAAGACGACATGCTCGAATCGAAACCCACCACATGGCTGATGTTGGGTGGCCTCGGCGCCATCGGATCGGCGGCAGTAATCGCGACCGCGTGCTCACTGGCCGCTCTGCCGCTGGTCCTGCTCGGCTTGACCGGAGTGGCGATCGCCCATCGGCGGCGGGAGCGCGATTTTGCCGAGATGCGGGAAAGACTGTCGGCGGCGCTGGCCGAGGTCGCCCAGGCCCGCACCGCCCGCACCCGGTTCCTTTCGGCGGCCGGGCACGATCTGCGCCAGCCCCTGCACGCGCTGGGCCTTTTGATGGCGGTGATGCGGCGTCGAAACCGCAGCGCCCAGGCGCGCGAGCTGGTGGCGCGCATGGAGGACTCGCTGCATGCCGCCGAGGGCCTGCTCGAATCGCTGCTCGACGTGTCGCGCCTCGAGGCCGGGCTGGTGCATCCCGACCCGGCGCCGATGGCGCTGGACGCCGTGACGGCGCGGGTCGCCGAGCGGCTGGGCGACGAGGCGGCGGCCAAGGGCCTGCGCCTGACCATTCGGCGCCAGGGCCTGACGGGAATCAGCGACCCCGCGCTGTTCGAGCGCATCCTGACGGCGCTGGTCTCGAACGCCATCCGCTTCACCGAGGCGGGGGGTGTGCTGGTCGGCTGCCGCAGGCGCGGCGCGACGTTGCGCGTCGAGGTGTGGGATACCGGAATCGGCATCGACGACCAGCACCGGCCGCACGTCTTCGAGGAATTCTACCAAGCCGCCAATCAGGCGCGCGACCGCCGCCACGGGCTGGGGCTGGGCTTGTCG
>JADFZP010000552.1 GCA_015232485.1 Alphaproteobacteria bacterium | reverse complement strand
CGTCGACGACGAGCCGGTCGTACTCGCGGGTGCGCTCGCGCTCGTGGCGGGCCTCGGCCAGCACGCGGAGCTTCTCGTTCCATTCGCCTTCGAGAGTGTCGGCGACAAGGCGATTGCTGGGATCGACGAGCATGAAACGCCGTTGGGCGAGTTCGGCCTCGATCTGGGCGCGCTGGACCGCACGGCATCGCAGTCGGTCTGCCTCTTCATGTCGGGCTTCGATCTCCCGGCGGACCTCGAGGGCGATCTCGACGACGGCCGGCGTCATCACGTCGGCGACCAGCATGCCGATCGCCTCATCGACGGGAGGACCGGCGATGGACTGGCAGGAGGCCTCGCCGCGATAGGTCCGTGCGCGATCACAGACGTACCAAGCTTCCAGCCGACCGCGGCGCGCGGCATATTTGACCCGGAGACGACCGCCGCACTGGCCGCACACGGCGCGGCCTTGCAGCAGGGCCGCTCCTTCGCGGGGAACCGACGCTCGCGCCGCGTCGTAGCCTCGACCGTTCTCCTGGAGGATTTTCAAGTTCTCCTGGTGTTGGCTCCAGGTAATGTAGCCGGGATGGGCCTCGGGGATACACGCGAGCCACTCTTCCTGCCCGCGCACACGCAGCTTCCTGCTGCCGTCGATGGTGCGCCGATAATGACGTCGGCCATAGGCATAGGCGCCGGCGTAACGCGGATTGTGCAGGACGCGCACCGCGGTGGACGCGGTCAGGGGCCGGAACACGGTCCGGCTGTCGTGCAGGCGCGAGGGGAACAACAGGCCCTGCTTGCGGAAGGCCTTGACGGTCTGGGAGGCGGATCCGACGCGAGCGAAGGTCTCGAAGAAGTGGGCGATCGTCTCTCTGACCTGGGTATCCGGATCGAGGGCCACGTTGCCGGCATGGTCATAGACCAGCCCCGTCGGCAGGGGGCATCGAAATTCGCCGCGGCGCGCCTTGTTGAGAATGCCGCCGCGTAGCCGCGCCTTGATCACGTGCAGTTCGGCTTCGCTCATCGTTCCCTTGAGGCCGAGCAAGAGCCGGTCGTTGAAGCTCGCGGGATCGTACACGCCGTCCTCGTCGAGGATCAGGGTATCGGCGAGGGCGCAGATCTCCAGCAAGCGCTGCCAGTCGGCGTTGTTGCGCGCCAGACGGGAGACTTCCAGGCCCATCACGATTCCGGCGCGGCCCATGCCGACGTCGCTGACCAGTCGCTGGAACCCCTGGCGCCACGCCGCCGATGCGCCGGATTCGCCCTGGTCATTGTCGATGACGATGATCTGCTCGTCGCGCCAGCCGAGGGCGACGGCGCGTCCACGAAGTCCGTACTGCCGTTTGGCGCTCTCGGCGTTCTCGACCACTTGCCGCATCGAGGACTGGCGGATGTACAGGTAGGCGCCGCGTTCGAGGTGCGAAGGCTGGACCTTGATGTGGGCGTTCATGGCGTTCTCCGATCGTGGATGCTTGCGACGATTGATGCGAGGACGTGAACGGCGGCGTCGTGCCCGCAACGCGCCGGGAAGGCGGGCGACGAGGCGCGGGCCTGCTCTCGAGGGGAGTCTCCGGCTGCGGCCAGAGCGCGGGCCCATCCCCACATTCCCCGGCGCAGGAGAAGCGCGAGGCCGCCACGGGCCGCGATCGGCAATGCTTCGCCGAGAGCCGCCCCGCGGAGCAGTTCATATTGGGCCGCGATGGCCGACGACAGGACCGATCCCGCCGCCGTCGTCGCGCCCGTCAGCCGCGAGTTTTTTTTAGAACGCGCTCGATCGTTCTGGGATGGAGTGCGATGCCGAGTTCCTGGTGAACGAGCTTTGCCAGTTCCCGGGCGCGGACAGGCTCGCCTGGGATCAGCCTCGCCCGCAGAAACGCGAGGACTTCGTCGTCGACTTTGTGGGGGCCGCGTGGGCCGGGCTTCGCTGGCACCAGTCCGGCGATCCCGCCGATGTCGAAGTTGGCCCTGGCTTGGTAATAGGTCGGCCGCGAAACGCCGTACTCGTTCGAAGCCTCGGTCACCGACACTCCGTCGGCGGAGACGCGACGCAGCATCTCGTATTTGACTTGGACAGCGTCGTGTGGATCGAAGAACTCGCTGCCGCGGAACTTCGGATCGCGCACCTTCTCGGGCGTCGCGTTGAAGGTGCCCTCCTCGATGAGGGCCTCCGCCTTCGAGCGCGTGCTGTACTTCGCAGGCATGGACGAATCCGAGGGCGAGTGGTGGAGCGAATGTAATGTTATTTATACCGTATGCCGTGTCCAGGTCAAGCCTCCTGCCGCCCGCGCCGCCCATGTAGCGGGAGAGAGTGCAGCCATGGCGGCCTAAAAAGCCCCGCAGCGGCGTGATCCTCTTTACACGAGCGGCGTAATCGACGTTACACATTGCGGCCCCCACGGTCGGCCAATCTGCCGGAAAGGCGCTCCACCAGGTCGGCGAGAGCCATCAAGTCCGTCACCCGCAATGGCGCGCGGCCGTCGCTGATGACCACCTCGGGATCCAGGATCGAGAGATCGGTCCACTGCGGCGGAACCGACCAGACCGCGCCATCTTCCGCCTGAAGCAGCAGGCGTTCGCCCTCCCGGTTGAAGCGCCTGCCCACGCACGGCAAACGCCGCGCCCTCAGAGGATGGAACGGGTGCGTGACCTGGACTACCTGCTGATCTGCAGCGGTTGAGGCCGCATTCTCTCCTGAGGTACAAGCGGCTGGAGAAGGGGCGGTTCGTGTGGCCTGCGGCCAAGGACGGGGCGGTC
>JADFZP010000551.1 GCA_015232485.1 Alphaproteobacteria bacterium | reverse complement strand
GCGCTGCTCGCCGACGACCGGGTCAAGGAAGCGTATCTGGGGGTTTGAGGGTGACTGGCGCTTGATACCATTTCATGGTATCACCACCTCATGCACGGCAAACATCGGAAAACTCTGGACGCGATCTTCGCCGACCCGGTGCGAGCCAACATCCCATGGGCGGAGGTCGAGGGCTTGTTCACGGCCGTGGGCGGCGCGATCTCCGAGGGCCGCGGATCACGGGTGCGGATCAGCCTGAACGGCGTCGATGCGGTGTTCCACCGGCCGCATCCCGAGAAGGAGACCGACAAGGGCGCGCTCAAATCGGTGCGGCGTTTTTTGCGCGAGGCGGGAGTGACACCATGACCACCATGACCCACGACGGCTATGTCGCGATGATCGAATTGGATGAAGAGGCCGGCCTGTTCCACGGCGAGGTGATCAACACGCGCGATGTGCTCACCTTTCAGGGCGGCACGCTCGAAGATTTGCGGGCCGCTTTCGCCGACACCATCACCGATTACCTCGAATGGTGCCGTGAGCGGGGTAAGGAGCCCGAGCGGCCTTATTCGGGCAATTTCACCGTTCGTCTCTCGCCGGACCTGCATCGGCGGGTGGCCACCGCGGCCGCGCGAAGCGGCAAGAGCGTCAACGCCTTCGTCGCCGAGGCGCTGGAACGGTCGGCCGGGTGACGCTCGGAAGCGCGCGCTCATCACTTTCGCTGTCGATTTCGCGCGAAATATGCGAAAATCGGCATGAAAGTCACATCAGAGGTGCCTCATGCTCGTCGAGTTTCGCGTCGCCAATTACGGCTCGATCCGCGACGAGCAGGTGCTCAGCATGGTGGCCACCAAGGCCAAGGAGCATCTCGACACCAACACCTTCGAGTCCGGCGCCAAGGGTGTGCCTCGGCTGCTCCGTTCCGTCCTGATCTACGGCCCCAACGCCTCGGGCAAGAGCACGCTGGTGAGCGCGCTGCAATTCATGAAGGGGTTCGTTCTCGACTCCTCTACGAAGATGCGGGAGGGAGACCGGATCGACCTGGTTCCCTTCTTGCTCGACCCCGCGAGCGCCGCAAAGCCATCGACCTTCGAGGTGACGATCGTCGTCGAAGGGGTGCGATACCAGTATGGATTCTCCGCCGACCAGCGGAGAGTGCATGCGGAGTGGCTGCTCGCCTTTCCCGAGGGGCGGCCAAGACAGCTTCTGCGAAGGGATTTTGATTCGGAGAAGGAAGAGGACTGGGAGATCAGGCTCAGAGGGAAGAAGAGTGACTGGAAAGTTCAGACAAAGTCGAATAGCCTGTTTCTATCCACGGCCGTTCAGCTTAACAGTGAGCAACTTAGGCCGATATATAATTGGTTCCGGGAATCCATCGGAACAATATTCCATTTGCATCCAAACTTTACAACTCGTCAATGCTTCGAAGATAATGCAATGAATGCGTCCGTGTTGTCGATGATGGCTTCGGCAGACATTTCTATTGACGAAATAAAAACGCACAAGAGGCCGTTTAGCAAAGACGTCTTAACTAAGACGCTTCCTGATGCGATCAAGGAATACTTTATTGGAGAGTACGATGGAAAAGAAATGATCGAGGTAAAGTTCGGCCATCGAGGGGCGGACGGGTCGAAAGTTTTTTTTGACCCGATGTCCGAATCCGTGGGGACGAGGGTGCTTTTCGATCTGGCCGGGCCTTGGTTGGATAGCCTTTCCAAAGGCATTACAGTTGTTGTGGACGAGATAAACAACAGCCTTCATCCTCATGTCGTTCACATGCTGGTCGGCATGTTTCACAACGCCGAGATCAACAAGTCCAACGCGCAACTGATCGCGACCACCCACGAGACCTCGTTGATGAGTCGCGAATTCATTCGACGAGATCAGATCGTGCTGGTGGAAAAGGACGAGAATTCCGCAACGCGCGTCTACGCTCTCTCGGATTTCAGCCCGCGCAAACAGGAATCGATCGAGAACGGCTATTTGCAGGGCCGCTATGGCGCCGTGCCGATCATCGGCCGGCCGGAGCCGCCGCATGGGTAAGCGCCGACCGCCCTCGACCCTGCGGCGGCGGACGGAAACGCTCACCCCGCAGCGGCGGGTGCTGATCGTCACCGAGGGGACGCGGACCGAGCCGCGATACTTCGAGGCGTTGCGCCGGCATCTGCGCCTCACCGCCGCGGTGGTCGTGAAGGCTGATTGCCAGTCCGATCCGCTGGCGGTGGTCCGGTACGCGATCCGCAACGGCGCCGGATACGACATCGTCTATTGCCTCGTCGATCGGGACAGACATCCACTGGACATCGCGCGTGCCGAGGCGAGCAAGGGCCGCGTTCGACTGCTGGTCTCCGATCCCTGTTTCGAATTGTGGTTCCTATTGCATTTCGAGTTCACCGCCGCCCCGTTCGCGTGTTGTGACGAAGTTGAGAGCGCCCTTGGGCGCCATATGCGAGACTACAAAAAGTCGGGCGACCATTTTCAGCATGTCAGGGGCAAGACGGCCGACGCCTTGATCAATGCGGCTCGGCTGCGGAACGAAGGCGACCTGACGCGAACCGCGACGCAAGTCGACGAATTGGTTCAAGACCTGCTGGACATGAGACGGAAATTCTGTGGCCGAGCCGAAGAGGTCGCCTGCGGGGCGGTCGACCGCCCCTCCACATGCGTGACGTGCATCCGCCCATGACCACCATGACCCAGCCTTGGGTGACACCCGGTTGCAAACGGGATTTGGATGCATTATCTTCCGGGGAGCGGGC
>JADFZP010000550.1 GCA_015232485.1 Alphaproteobacteria bacterium | reverse complement strand
CGGCACGAAGCCTTAGGCAGGTTTCGGCCACCGGCGCCGCGTTCGCCGCCCTGTTCTTCGGCGCCCTGGTCCTCGCCGAAAAGGTCGGCTATCTGGCGGCATTCGCCGTCGCTCCACTCGCGGGGCTGTTTTTGCTGCGACTGTTCATCATCCAGCATGATTGCGGCCACTATTCGTTTTTTCGTCAGCGGTGGGCCTGCGACTTCGTCGGGCGGATCATCGGCGTCCTGACACTTACCCCCTATCATTGGTGGAAGCAGGAACACGATTGTCACCATGCCACCACGGGCAACCTGTCGCGGCGCGGGCGGGGCGACATCAAGACGCTGACCGTCGCGGAATATCGCCAATTGTCCCGCCCGCGGCGGTGGGGCTATCGGCTCTACCGGCACCCCGTCGTCTTGTTCCTCATCGGCCCCCTCTACCAATTCATCATTCGCCACCGCCTCCCGATCGGGCTGCGACGCGGGGACACCCGGTCGTTCAACAGCATCATGGGGACCAACCTTGCCGTGGCCGCCCTCGTGGTCTGCGGCGGGACTGTTTTCGGCTATGGACGGTTCTTGACCATCGCGCTTGCCGTGACGGTGGTCGCCGACATAGCCGGCATCTGGATATTCTTTATTCAGCACCAGTTCGAGAAAACCTATTGGCAGCGTCAGAGTCAGTGGCGCTTCGTTCCCGCGGTCTTGGCGGGATGCTCTTTTTATCGGCTGCCCAAACCGCTGGAATGGGTCACCGGATGGATTGGCTACCATCACATCCATCACCTGGCGCCGCGCATCCCCAACTACCGGCTGCGCGCGGCGCACCAATCGCTCGGTCACCTGCTGCCGGTAACCGAATTCGGCCTGCGTGCCGGCTTCGCGGCGGCCCGCCTCGCGTTGTGGGACGAAGACAGGCGGCGTTTGGTCCCGTTCAAAGCGGTCGCGCCCATGGCGGAATGATTTCCCCCAGGTCAGAATTCGCGACCGATCAGCCGATCGACCGACACTTCGCCGCCGCCGCGCAGCACGAAGTACAGGGCGACGATGCCCCACAGCAGCGGGTACTCGACGCCGCCCGCCGACCAGAAGAAGCCGTTGGGCCAGTGGACCTGGACGGCGGCCACCGTCATCAGGCCGACCACCAGCGCCGCCACCGGGCGGGTCAGCAGGCCGACCGCCAGCATCAAGCCGCCAAAGAACTCGATCAGCCCGGCCACCAGGGCGAGCACGGGGGGCAGGCCCAGCTTGGTGGCGAAGGCTTGGCCGGTGGCTTCCAGGCCGTGGCCGCCGAACCAGCCGAACAGCTTCTGCGCGCCGTGCGGAACCAGGAACAGGCCGGCGGCGGCGCGCAGCATCGGCTCGGCCAGCGGGGCGAGGGCGCGCTCGACCGACGCCAAGGCGGGAATGAGCGGCGCGGGCGACGGGCGGGACGAGGTCTTGGTGATCGGCATCGGGGGCTCCGTGGTGTTTGGTGTCCGGCCCCTTATGTGGTTCGTGCGCGGTCGCTTGTCCCGCGCACCCATCCGTGGCAGCTTGGCGCGCATGCCGACCCAGCAGTCCACCCGCAACGTCTTTTTGTTCAGCGCCTGTCAGGCGTTGTCGATGAGTGGCGCCGTCCTGGTCTTCGCGGTGGTCGGGTTGGCCGGCAAGATGCTGGCGCCGACGCCCGAATTGGCGACGCTGCCGCTGGGCATCCAGTTCCTGTCGATGATGCTGGGCACCGTGCCGGCCTCGCTGGCGATGGGCAAGATCGGGCGGCGGCTGGGCTTCACGCTGGGGCAGGTGATCGGGCTGGCCGGCGCCGCGCTGTCGGCCTGGGCGGTGGTCGAGGGCGAGTTTTGGGTGTTCGTCGCGGCGGCCGTGCCGATCGGCGTGCATGGCGCGTTCTATCAATTCCTGCGCTTCGCCGCCGCCGAGACGGCGCGGCCCGAGTTCCGCGCCAAGGCGATCTCGTATGTCATGGCGGGCGGCGTGGTGGCGGCGTTCCTGGGGCCGGAACTGGCCAAGCGCACCGCCGATCTTCTAGCGCCGGCCACCTTCGCGGGGGCCTATGTGGCGCTGATGGGGCTGTGCCTGCTCAACCTGCTGGTCCTGCAAGGGGTGCGCATGCCGCGCCCGGCCCGGCTGGGGGCGACCGGGTCGGGGCGACCGCTGGCGCTGATCGCGCGGCAGCCGGTGTTCGTGGTCGCCGTGGTGGCGGCGATGGTCGGCTATGGCGTGATGAATCTGGTGATGGTCGCCACGCCGCTGGCGATGGTCGGTTGCGGCTTCACCTTCGCCGATTCGGCCGAGGTGATCCGCTGGCACGTCCTGGGCATGTTCGTGCCCAGCTTCTTCACCGGCCACCTGATCGCCCGTTTCGGCGTGTTGCGCGTCATCGCGACGGGCGGGGGGCTGATCGTCGCGGCGGTCGCGGTGAACGTGTCGGGACTCGCTTTCGGCAATTTCATGGTGGCGCTGACCCTGCTTGGAGTCGGCTGGAACTTCATGTTCGTGGGCGGCACCGCGCTGCTCGCCGAATCTTACGCCGCCGAGGAGCGGGCCAAGGTGCAGGCGCTGAATGATCTTTTGGTGTTCGGCACCACGGCGGTGACCAGCTTCGCCTCGGGGGCGGTGCAGACCGCGCTGGGCTGGCAGGCGGTCAATATGGTGTCGCTGCTGCCGGTGATCGTCACGTTGGCCGGCGTGACGTGGCTGCTGCGCGTCCGGGCCGCCACCGCCGCCTGACGGTCAGCCGACCGCGAACGGCCA
>JADFZP010000549.1 GCA_015232485.1 Alphaproteobacteria bacterium | reverse complement strand
GCGGCTGGTCCGCCCAACGCCCCGCCCCCGACCTGATGCGATGGCTGGACATCGTCGCGCTGGGCACCGTCTGCGACGTGGTGCCGCTGGCCGGGATCAACCGCGCCCTGGTCGCCCAGGGGCTCAAGGTGATGGCCAAGCGCGGCAATGCGGGCTTGGCCGCCTTGGCCGACGTGGCGGGCATGCGCGAGCGGCCCGAGGCGTGGCATCTCGGCTACGCCCTGGGGCCGCGCGTCAACGCCGGCGGCCGGGTGGGCGAAGCGGGGCTGGGCGCCCGGCTGCTCGCCACCGACGACCCCACCGAGGCCGCGACCATCGCCGCGCGCCTGGACGAGCACAACCGCGAGCGCCAGCAGATCGAGGCGGTGGTGCTGCTGGCCGCCATCGAGCAGGTGGAAGCCCAAGCCCCCGCCTCCTCCTCCTCCTCGCCGCTGGTGCTGGCGGCGGGCGAGGGCTGGCATCCCGGCGTGATCGGCATCGTCGCCTCGCGCCTGAAAGACCGCTACAACCGCCCGGCCTGCGTGGTCGCCATCGAGGGTGGCGAGGCCAAGGGCTCGGGCCGATCGGTGCGCGGCCTGGACCTCGGCGCCGCGGTGATCGCCGCCCGCCAAGCCGGCATCCTGACCAAGGGCGGAGGCCACGCCATGGCGGCCGGCTTCTCGCTCGACCCCCAACGGCTGCCCGAACTGCGCGCCTTCCTCGACGACCGCCTGTCGCGCCAAGCGGCCGGCGAACTGGTGCCCACCCTGGAACTGGACGGCGCCCTGGATTGCGGCGGCGCCACCCGCGAGCTGGTCGAGACCATCGCCCGCTGCGGCCCATTCGGCGCCGGCAACGAAGAGCCCCGCTTCGTCATTTCCGCCGCCCGCGTCTCATGGTCGAAGGCGGTGGGCACCGGCCACGTCTCCTGCACCCTGGCCGGCGCGGGCAACACCCGCCTGAAAGCCATCGCCTTCCGCTGCGCCGACGGCGAGTTGGGCCAAGCCCTGCTGAACCCCGGCCCGCCGCTGCATCTGGCCGGCACCCTGCGCCTGGAAACCTGGCAGGGCGAGACCAGCGTCAAACTCCACATCGACGACGCCGCCCCGGCCCGCTGAACTGTTGATTTTCCCGATCCGAGCGTGTATCCAGACGCCTCGCCTCGATGTCCCCTTCGTCTAGAGGCCTAGGACACCGCCCTTTCACGGCGGCGACACGGGTTCGAATCCCGTAGGGGACGCCAAGCTTTCCAAAAGTAATTTAAAACCAAAAAACTTCTGCTTGGCGAGCATCATTCTCCGCCGCACACGCCGCACACCCACGCTTTGGGGGGCGATGTCGGTCGGATTAGTCTCGCGCGTAGTCGCTGTCCACCATCAGGTAGCGTTGCCTTTCGAGTGGGCTGGGAGCGGAGAGACCGCTCATGGGCGAGCGGCTTGCGAAATCAATCGTTCACAACTTGCGCACTGACGCTGCCTAGTGCAGACTTAGTTGATGACCAGCGAAAACGACATCGAAACCAGGGAGGCGGTCGGGACCGTTCCGATGGACGCCGCCGCGAGGCCGATGACCGGCGAACCCCTGATTATGCTGAAGAGTGCGAAGGAACTCGTGAGCGCGCAGAGATATACGGGGGATGGGCCCTCCGAAGATGCGACCACTGAAAGCAACGGGCCGCCAGAAGGGGACGGCGTATTGCCCCCACAATACGCTCCGGTCGGAGTCACCGACACGCGATCCGTTCGGGCGCGCAGGTGGAGCACCCTTGAGTCGATAACCGTGCGAGGATTCAAAGCGACTGAGGTGGCGACTATCCCCCTCGACCACGTCACGATCGTCGTTGGGCCGAACGGCTGCGGGAAGTCGTCGGTGCTTCAGGCGATCCACTGGGCTGCGCGCGCAGCCAGCTACGTTCTACCGAAAAATACCAAGGAGATGATCTCGTTCGAGCGTCTCGACTATGTCCCGTCGAGCGAGCCGCTGACAACCCTGCACAAAGGCGAGCTTAAGTCAGATGCCGGGTCTATACCGGTGGAAGTCGTGTTTACGCATCGGCAAGTCGGTGAGGAGATAGTCCAGGCCACGATCCGCATCCGCGCGGCGCGAAACCGCGGCGGCATTACTGCCTACGTGGACGGTGGCGGCGCGGTCACGCCCTACAAGCAGCGCTACCAATTCATTACCACTTATATCCCGGGGCTCGCCGGCCTTTCCGAGAAGGAGTCGATTCTTGCGCAGCCGACGCTCCGCCGGCAGGCCGCCAGCGGCGATGCCGGCGGCGTGCTGCGTAACATCCTCCTTAACCTGCGCAGCCGCAGGGTGGGTGAAGTCGACGAGACGCAGGGGTTCGGCAGACTCGCCAAGCTTAATAGACTCGTTCAGCAGGTGCATGCTGGGGTCCAGGTCGACGTCGCGTTCGACGAGCGCGAGGATTACCATATCTCCGCCACGATCCGAACGGATGGCTTCGACGGCCAGAGCCGGCCCCTGGAGACCGCCGCGACCGGCGTGCTCCAAGTCGTTCAAATATTCGCTTACCTGATTCTGTTTGAGCCCAAGGTTATGCTGATCGACGAGCCGGACGCGCACCTCCACCCGGACAAGCAGGAACGGCTCATCGAGGCGCTTGAGCGCGCCGCGCCTGAGTACGACGCTCAGATCATCCTGACGACCCACAGCCCCCACATCGTCCGCGCAGCGAGCCCGCCCTCTGTGCCAACGTGCTTGCGACACATTGACGAATGTCGTTCAGTGAGCACG
>JADFZP010000548.1 GCA_015232485.1 Alphaproteobacteria bacterium | reverse complement strand
CCGAGCGCGTCGTCAGCGCCGACTGCGGCTGCCTGATGAACATCCTCGGCCACGCCGCCTGGAAGGATAAACAGGCAGGCCTCGCGAAACCCACCCTGCCCGGCGAACACATCGCCAGCTTCCTGTTGCGGAGGACTTCGAAATGAGCTCCCGTGACCGGATTCTTTCGAAATTGAAGGCAAAAATGCCGTCGACCGTGGCAGCCCTGCCCGATGTCACCGGCTGGTTCGCCACGCACCGCGTCGTTGAATCGGCGGCCGACAAGGCCAGTCGCTTCCGCGCCTGCATCGAACTGGCGCATGCCGAAGTGCACGCCGTGACGCCGGCCAACTGGCTGACCACCCTGCGCGAAATCCTGCGCACCAAGGGTCTCGACAAGATCCTGGTCAGCGAGGAAACAACACATGGCTGCGCCGTGCTTGATGAGTTCCCGGCACACGGAATCGATTGCCAGGTTTACGACATGGCCATCGAAGCCTGGAAAACCGAGATGTTCAACGCCACCCCGGCCAGCCTGACCGCCGCCCGCGCCGCCATCGCCGAAACCGGCACGCTGATCCTCTGGCCCGATGCCGCCGAGCCGCGCCTGATGTCGCTGGTGCCGCCCGTTCATTTCGTACTGCTCGACGCCAGCAAAATTTACAACACCTTTTTCGAAGCGATGCAGACGGAAGGCTGGGCCAATGGCCTGCCGACCAACGCGCTACTCATCTCCGGCCCCTCGAAAACCGCGGACATCCAGCAGACGCTGGCCTATGGTGCACACGGACCGAAAGAACTGGTTGTACTGCTGCTGACGGAGGACGCGCAATGAGTGAGCACATCCTGGAGTTCAAGCCCGCCGAGGGCTTCCGCGCCCGATCCAAGGCCGTCGTCGACAATCCCTTCCTGCGCCAGAGTTTCCGTGGCGCGATGGATTTCCTGATGAGCAAGCGCGCCGCCCAGTTTCCGGATGCCGAGGAACTGGAAAGCCTGCGCACGCTGGGCGAACGCATCCGCCAGTACAACCTGGCCAAGCTGCCGACCCTGCTCGAACAACTCGAAGCCAAGCTGACCCAAAACGGCATCCAGGTACATTGGGCCGAGACGCCGGATGAAGCCAACGCCATCATTCTCGGCATCTGCCACGCGCGCCACGCCAAGCTGATGGTCAAGGGCAAGTCGATGGTCAGCGAGGAAATCGAACTCAACCACGCCGCCGAAGCCGCCGGCATCGGCGCGCTGGAATCCGACATGGGCGAGTACATCGTCCAGCTGGCCAACGAAAAGCCGTCGCACATCATCATGCCGGCAATCCACAAGACCAAGGAGGAAATCGCCCGCCTGTTCGCCGACAAGGTCGAAGGCGTCGATTACACCGACAACGTCGATGCGCTGATCCAGATCGGCCGCAATGTGCTGCGCCAGAAGTTTCTCGAGGCTGACATCGGGCTCTCCGGTGTCAATTTCGCCGTCGCCGAAACCGGCACGCTGTGCCTGGTCGAAAACGAAGGCAATGGCCGCATGTGCACCACCGCGCCGCCGGTGCATATCGCCGTGACCGGCATCGAGAAGATCGTCGAAAAACTGGAGCACATTCCGCCGCTGCTCTCCCTGCTCACCCGCTCGGCGACCGGCCAGAACATCTCGACCTACTTCAAC
Organism: Alphaproteobacteria bacterium; assembly: GCA_015232485.1. GTDB lineage: Bacteria > Pseudomonadota > Alphaproteobacteria > Rhodospirillales > Magnetospirillaceae > JADFZP01. Next base: position 1,099 of record JADFZP010000548.1, on the reverse strand, counting down.
ATGATCTCCAGCCCGCGCCTGGCTGGCGAGAAGGATGGTCCGGGCGAAGTGCATCTCGTGCTGCTCGATAACGGCCGTTCACAAGCCTATGCCGACGAGCAATTGCGCAAGACGCTGCAATGCATTCGCTGTGGGGCGTGCATGAATCACTGCCCTGTATATACGCGGATTGGCGGGCATGCCTACGGGACCACCTACCCCGGTCCGATTGGCAAGATCATCTCGCCGCATATGCTGGGGCTGGAGGCAACGTCTTCCATGGCGACTGCGTCGTCGCTATGCGGGGCTTGCGGCGAGGTTTGTCCGGTGAAGATTCCGATTCCGGAGTTGTTGATGCGGTTGCGTGAGGAGGCTTTTACGGCGCCGCATGCGAATCCTGCGATGGTTGGGCAAGGGGCGGGGTATAGCTGGTTGATGACTTCCGTCTGGAAGGGGTGGGCGGCGGTTTATCGCTCTCCTTCCCTGTACGGTGTCGCGACCTGGTTGGGAAGTCGGTTTTCGTGGCTGATGCCTTCGAAGCAAGGGGCGTGGACTTCGGTTCGGGTTCCTTTGAAGCCGGCGCCTCGGCGGTTGCGGGATATGCTTCGGGAGCGCGGTTGATGCTTTCCCTTGCCAATGGGCATGGGGTTCCGCCTTGCTGGCGGGCGTACTTTCTTTTGCTTCGCCAAAAGAAAGTAGCCAAAGAAAAGGCGACCCCGGGGGCGGCGCCCTGCGGGTTCCTTGCGCTACTCGGCAGGCCGGGCGGCTTGCTAAACTCGCCTGCGGCTCAGACAACGCAAGCCGAAGGCCCCCGGCCCGCCTGCGTTGCTCAGCGCCTTCCACGGGGGCCCCAAAGGCGTCCACGTTCAAGCGTTGTGCTCCAAAAAGCAGATTCCCACGGTCAACCGGAAAAAACGGCCAAAAATGAAATCAGGCTGTTGCTCCCGCTGATCCCATCCCCGTCACTCCCGCGCAAGCGGGAGTCCAGACCACTGCTGGATTCCCGCCTGCGCGGGAGTGACGGCGCCCCTGCCTCACAACGGATCGTTTCACCGGGCCCCTTGAGAGGTGCCGAGCAACGCAGGAAGGCCGGGGGCAGTCGGCGAGGACTGTTTGAGGG
>JADFZP010000547.1 GCA_015232485.1 Alphaproteobacteria bacterium | reverse complement strand
CGGCTCCGCCGCACGACACCCCCTGGGTCGAGCCGTTGGCGCCGGTCGCGCAGCCCATGCCGGCCCCGGCGCCCATGCCCGAGGTCGCGCCGCCACCCGATCCGGGGCGGCGGCCGACCACGCAGACGATCATCATCGCCGCGGGCTTCGTGGTATGGCTAGGGGTGCTGTTCCTGATCTTCTTTTCGAGGTAGCCGACCGGCCCACAGGTACCACGCCAGACCGATCGCCTGGAGCAGGGCGAACAGGCCGAAGGCCGCGCCATAGGCGGCGGGCGGATAGGCGCCGCCGTCTCGCGGCCAGACGTCGACGATGGCGCCCATCGAAGCCTGGGTGGCGAAGGCGCCGATGAAGATCAGCAGATTGAGGGCGGTGTTGACGCGGCCCGACAGGTCGGGCGGGAAGGCCTGGGTCAGGTTGGCGTAGTTGAGGGTCGACGCCACCCCGAAAAAGCCGAAGGCCACCATCAACGCCATCGTCGAGCCGGCCCAGCCGGCCGCCATCGCGACTTGCAGCCCGAGAAAGATCACCATGCCGACGGCGGCCACCGTGTTGCTCGAGACGCCCAACCGCCCCAGGCGCTCGGCAAGCGCGCCGATCAGCACGAAGCCCGCGACCATGGCGGCGGCGGCGAAGAACAGGTGATTCGCGGCATGGGCGCGATCGAGCCCGGCGACGTCGCGCAGCCAGGGGCCCAGCCATAGGCCCTGGATGGACAGGAAGGTCGACTGCGACAGGGTGCTGAACGGCGCGACGCGCCAGAACACCGGGCTTTGAAAAATGCGCACAAGGTCGCGCACCTGCCGCGACAATGGCTGCGCGATCGGCTTGTCGTGGTGCTCGGGGACCACCAGGAACAGGGTCGCCGCCACCCCCAGGGTGGCCAGCGCCAGGATGGCGAACACGCCGCGCCAGTCGGTCAGGCGCAACGCGGCCTCGACCGGCGCGGTGGCGGCCAGCGCGCCCAGCCCGCCGGACGCCATCATCAGGCCGTTGACCAGGGCCAAGCGCTCGCGCGGGAACCATTGCACATTGGCCTTGAAGGCGGCCATCAGGCAGGCCGACACGCCGAAGCCGATCATCGCCCGCCCGGCGATCAGCCCGGTGGCGCTTTCGGCCCGCGAGAAGGTCAGCGCGCCCAGGGCGGCGATCAGCAGCAGCGCCGACTCGACGCGGCGCGGCCCCAGGCGGTCGAGCAGGATGCCAAGCGGCAGTTGCGCCGCCGCGAAGGTCAGGAAATAGGCGCTGGTCATCAGGCCCAGCGCCGTCGCGTCCAGGACGACGGCGCGCGCCAGATCGGGCGCGATCACCGCGTTCACGGTTCGGAACAGGTAGGACAGGAAATAGCCGAGGGCGAAGGGCGTGAAGACCCTTGTCGCCAAGGTAAGCCGCGTCAGTTTGTCGCCCGTAGTTTCCCAATCGCCGTCAGCGCGCCGTGCAGGAACGCGTCCACCTTGTATTCGATCACCGCGTTCATGTCGTCGGGCACCGGCAGGTCATGAATCCATTTGCGCATCGCCAAACAGAATATGCTTCCGTGCAGGTCCCACGCCAGTTCGATTTCAAGGTCGAGGATGGGCAGGCGGTCGGGATCGGGAACAAGGGCTTCGCGGCGCAGTTCCAGACAGATCGGGGTAAGAATGCGCTCGCGGATCAACGCGAGATGGACGCTGTTGTTGCGGGCGCCCTTCAGCCCGGCGAACATGAAGATGCGCACCCACTGATAGTCGAAAACAAACCGCAGATATTCCCTGTAAAAATTGATCAGGCGAACACGCAGGGGAAGGCTTCGATCCTTCAGGACGGCCTCCCATTCGGTGCGCCAGCGCTGAACGTAAACCTCGTCGAAGACGCGTTCAATCAGCGTCTCCTTGTCGGGAAAGTAGCGGTAGAGCAGGGGCTGGGTTATGCCCAGGCGTTCGGCCAGGGCGCGGGTCTGCCCTTCAAAGCCGACCTCGGCGAAAAATTGAGCGGCCTCCTGAATGATCAGGCGTTCGCGGTCTTCGCGCTTCATGCGGCGCCGGGGGCCGTTTTCCACGGCCTTCATGATACCCATGTCTCCATGGGCCGGACTATGCCACATCGCAGGAAAACATTCCAGCTATTGGACACCCATGGGTGGCGGCGGCTTGATCGCCATCAAGGCCCCCGATCCCCACCCCGCCAATCTTGATGCAGGCCAATTGGAGGACCCCCGTGTTGCTGCAGATCGAACCAGAATCGAACCCCACGCCGTCCGGCGCGGTATTCTTCGCGGCCGGCTTTCGACCGTTTTTCCTGCTCGCCGGGGTTTGGGCGGTGGTGGCGATGGCCTTGTGGCTGGCCGTCTGGTTCGGCCAGGCCGGCGCCTGGCCGGTATTGCCGCCCGTGGTGTGGCACGGCCACGAGATGGTGTTCGGCTTCGGCGGGGCGGCGGTTGGCGGCTTTTTGTTGACGGCGGTGCCCAATTGGACGGGTGCTGCGATCTCCGGCCGCCCGGTGGCGCTGCTTACGCTGGCTTGGGCGGCCGGGCGTCTGGCCATGGCGTCGGGGGCGTTGCTTCCGCCGCCCGTCATCGCGGTGGTCGATCTTTGTTTTCTCCCGCTGCTCGCCGTGGTGGTCGGCCGTCCGCTGATCGCGGCGGGCAAGTTCAGGAACATGATCTTCGTGGTCTTGATCGGAATTCTGACGTCCGCCAATCTGCTGATCCATCTTGAACTTATGGGGCTGGCCGCGACCGCGACGGCCGGGCTGCACCTGGGG
>JADFZP010000546.1 GCA_015232485.1 Alphaproteobacteria bacterium | reverse complement strand
CCTGCCGCTTCCCGAAGCGCTGGCCGCCGCCGAGGAGATGCTGGCCCAGGCGTCGGCCGAGTGGCCGGTGCTGTGGCTCGGCCCCGCCCCGGTGCTGCCGGGCGTGGTGCGCCTGCCCGTGCGGGGCCGCACCCTGATCTACCGCAACAGCCGCATCGCCGCCCTGAACGGCGCCTTCGCCGCCTTGGCGGGGCAGCTCAACCTGCCCTATCTCGACCTGTTCGAATTGCTGGCCCACGACACCCAATGGCACAAGGCGCTGATGGCCGGCGACGGCGTCCACCCCGCCGATTCGGGCCACCAGATGCTGGCCGACATCGTCGCCGAATGGGACCCCTGGCGCGCCTGGCTCGGCCAACCGGCGGCCGGCGCGCGCATGGCGGGGTGAGCCCTTACGGCTCCCAATAGGGCCTGGGTCCGAAGCGGGTGGCGAGGAAGTCGACGAACACCCGCACCTTGGTCGAGACCAATCGCGCGCTGGGCCACACGGCGTAGACCGAGGCGCCCTCCTCCTCGTACTCGGTGAGCACCGCTTGAAGGCGCCCGGCGCGCAGGTCGGGGCCGACCATGAAGGTGGGCATCGGCGCGATGCCGCGCCCGGCCAGCAGGGCGGCGTGCAGCACTTGGCCGTTGTTGGCGCGCAGCGAGCCTTTCAGGCGCACCGAGCCCTCGCCCGCGGGGCCGCGCCAGCGCCATTCGTCGCCCGAGGTCGTGTAGGTGTAAATCAGGCAGTCGTGGCCGGCGAGGTCGGCGGGGCGCGCGGGCGTTCCGTGGCGGGCGAAGTATTCGGGCGAGGCGCACCACACCCGCCGGCTGGGCGCCAGGCGCCGCGCCACCAGACTGGAATCGGTCAGCCGGGCGATGCGCACCGCGAGGTCGAAGCCCTCGTCGACCAGATCGACCATGCGATCGTTCAAGGTGAGGTCGACCGTCACGTCGGGGAAGCGGACCATGAAATCGGGCAGCGCGGGCGCGAGATGCAGGATGCCGAAGCTCATCGGCGCGTTCAGCTTCAGCACGCCGCGCGGCTCGGCTTGCAGGCTGGTCACCGCCAGTTCGGCCTCCTCGGCCTCGGCCATCACGCGCAGGCAGCGCTCGTAGAAGGCGGTGCCCGCCGCGGTGGGGCTAAGCCTCCGCGTGGTGCGGTTGAGCAGCCGGGCGCCGAGGCGTTCCTCGGTCTGCGCCACGATCTTGCTGACCGCCGATTTCGAGACGCCCAGTTCGCGCGCCGCCGCCGAGAAGCCATGCGCCTCGACCACCCGCGCGAACACCTCCATGCTGGTCAATCTGTCCACGCTTGTTCCCCTTTCGGAAACGATCTTGTTCCCCGACCGCGGATTGTCCAGCGGAAAAATCCGATCATATTGCAGGGAGGTTCCACCAAGGAGTGCCGCCGATGACCCGCATCCTCGTGCTCTATCACAGCCTGTACGGCCATATCGAGACGATGGCCGAGGCGGCCGCCGCCGGCGTGCGCGAAACCGGCGCCGAGGCCGTGATCAAGCGCGTCCCCGAGACCATCCCCGACGCCGTGATGCGCAACAAGGGCATGCGCGCCGACCAGCCGGCGCCGATCGCCACCCCCAACGAGATCGGCGATTACGACGGCATCCTGCTCGGCTCGGGCACCCGCTTCGGCAACATGACCGGGCAGATGCGCAATTTCCTCGACCAGACCGGGGGCGTGTGGATGTCGGGCGCGCTGGTCGGCAAGCCGGGAGGCGTCTTCACCGCCTCGAGCACCCAGCATGGCGGCCAGGAGAGCACCTTGCTGACCATGCAGGTCACGCTGCTGCATCTTGGCATGGTGATCGTCGGCCTGCCCTACTCGGCCGCCGGACAGACGCGCATGGACGAGATCACCGGCGGCAGCCCCTATGGCGCCAGCACCATCACCGGCGGCGACAATTCGCGCCAGCCCAGCGCCAACGAAATCGAGCTGATGCGCTTCCAGGGCGCCCATCTCGCCCGCATCGCCACCAAGCTGAAGGCCGCCCCATGATCGAACGACGCCCCTTCGCGAAACTCGGCCGCTTCGAGAACGAGTGGCTGAGCGCCCGCTACCACTTCAGCTTCGCCGACTATCACGACCCGGCGCGCGTCGACTGGGGCGCGCTGCGGGTGTGGAACGACGACCGCATCCGCGCCGGCACCGGCTTTCCGCCGCACGGCCATCGCGACATGGAGATCGTCACCTATATCCGCCAGGGCGCCATCACCCACCAGGACGGCCTGGGCAACGAGGGCCGCACGGTGGCCGGCGACGTGCAGGTGATGTCGGCCGGGCGCGGCATCACCCACGCCGAGTTCAATCGCGAGGACGAGGACACCCTTCTGTTCCAAATCTGGATACAGACCGCCCGGCGCGGCGCCGACCCGCGCTGGGAGACCCGCCAATTCCCCACCGACGCCCGCGCCGGCCGTCTGGTCCCCCTGGCCTCGGGCCGTCCCGGCGACGACGGCGCCCTGCCGATCAACCAGGACGCCGCCGTCTTAGGCGCCACCCTGGCCGCCGGATGCGAGTTCACCCACCCCCTCGCCCCCGGCCGCCGCGCCTATCTGGTGCCGGCCCGCGGCCGCGTCACGGTCAACGGCGTCACCCTGGAAACCCGCGACGGCGCCGCCATCCAAGGCGAGGACAAGCTGGTGCTGCGGGCGCTGGAGGAGGCGGAATTGGTGATGGTCGACGTGGGGTAGCTCACACCCCCTCGAACTCCGCCACCATCGGGGCGTGAAAGCTGTCGGGGGCGCC
>JADFZP010000545.1 GCA_015232485.1 Alphaproteobacteria bacterium | reverse complement strand
CTATCACTGAGTGATAGTTGGCCCGTGCGGGTCTTCAAAAACCAATGGTTCAACCGTTGGGCTCGTCGAGGTGAGGGCATCAGCGACGCGGGTTTGTGCGCCGCGGCCGCCGACGTGGTCGACGGGAACGTGGAGGCGGATCTCGGCGGCTATCTGTTCAAGAAACGGGTAGCCCGAGCCCGAGGCGGCAAGAGCGGCGGCTAGCGGACAATCGTCGGCTACCGCAAGGGCAATACGGGCCGGGTGATCTTCCTTTACGGGTTCCCGAAAAACGCCCGCTCGAGGGTCTGACCGGCGCCGGCACCCAGTTCGATTACGACGGGACGCGGCAAGATGTCGTCACCCGAACCAAAGGCCGCCTCGACCAAATCGATGTGAACGCGATCTATGGCTATGCCGAACAAGAACTTCGTGGACCATGATCATTCGAAGGCGAGGATCTGCCCACCGCCCTGCCACATGATCCGACTGGAGATGAACTCCTTTCCATCCGAGACCATGCCTGGCTGGCCGTAGATGAACATCCACTGCGGCAATCGCTGGGCCGCGTTCGCGAACACGACGGTATCGCGGTAGACCGCTTCCTTGCCAACCTTCCTGTCCTCCCGGCTTGGCCAGATGGTGGCGATCACCAGCCAGGCCGGTTCCCCGTCCAAAAAGGACGGTGAGGTGCCGGAACGGACGCTGCGAACCGCGAAATGGTAGGCGCACAAAAATCCTTTGACGCGCGACCCATCGGGTTCCATGTACCCACACCCTGGATCGCGGAAGAAGACGCCTGTCTTGGTCACGTCGCCGACGTGCCCCGCATCAGCGGCGCCGGCAGCGAAGGCGTCCAGCATCTCCTTCTTGACGCGCTCGCGCGCATCCTCTTCGGACGTGGTTTCTGTGCGCGGTACCCAGGCAATAGCCATGGACATCGGCGCTTCTTTCCCTGAGCCGCCGGTGAGCATCGATAGAACCGAGAGGCCGATCCCGAGCCCGCTGCTGATTCCCGGTGGCGGGCTGACGGCGCTGGACACGATCTGTCCGACGTGCCCTCCGGTTCGCACTACATCGGCCACGTTCGGATTCATGCCCTTGTCCCGCTTGATCAGGCCAGCCGCGTCGAGGACGGCCACTGCCAGCGGGGTGCCAGCGGTAGGCGTATAGGCTGGCGCCGGGGCCTTCGCGGTGCATGATGCGATGCCAAGACTCACGAAGACGATTAGGAGCTTGCGCATTTCATGACTCCAGATGGCACACTCGCCAATCATGCAATGTGCCATCGAAAAACGACAGGAAAACCATACGTTTAGCGCGATGAGTAGCGAGGCGTGCCTCTTCGCAGCTAGAAAACGGAAGAAGGCCATCACCCGGAAGGATGCGAATAAACGCCCACCTTTGGGGAGCCGCCGCGCGGGAACGGGGCATGAACAGCACAGAAAAGGAGGTCTCGTGTGCCTACGAGGACAGGCTGTCTTGGCCGCACCCATAAGCGAAGAAGTGAGTGAAAACACCGCGCTATTGCGCCAAGGTGGGCCTTTATTCGCATTCGTGGCCTCCTGGACGACCTCGATCGAGAGATCAGGTCGTCCATGTCGACGCTCAGCTCCGCAGGGTCCGACGCAAGAGCCCTTGACCTGCGAGGCCATCATGCGCATCCTTATGCGCAGGAACATGGAGGAACTCATGCGCGGCAGGGCAGCTTCAGCTTTCCTTCAAACGGGCGCGGTCGCAAAAAAAGCTACGAATTTGTCGCTGTCTCAGACCTTGGTGAACGAGGCAAAATCCCTCGGCATCAACCTTTCGCGGGCGTGCGAGCGTGGCCTTGCTGAGGAGATTGCTGACGCCCGCGCAGCTCAGTGGCGCGAGGAAAACCATGCGGCGATCGAATCGTACAACGATTACATCGAAACCCATGGCCTGCCTCTGGCTCGGTTCCGCCAGTTCTGATGGCACGCCTCGACCTCTTCCGCCTCCAGGGCGTCGATGGGTATTTCCTCGACGTGCAAGCGGACCTCATGTCCGGCCTTGCGACCACCGTCGTTGTGCCTCTCCTGCCTCTCGATGTTGCACCTCAGCCGGCAAACCGCCTGAACCCGACTTTCACGATTGAAGGGGAGCACTACGTCATGGTGACGCAGGCGCTCGCCTCCGTTCAAAAAAGGGAACTGGGCTCTCCCATCGGCACCCTGGACAGGAGCCGAGAGTACGACGTCACGGGGGCGCTCGACATGCTGTTGTCCGGCTCATAGACCGTCTGGCGCCTGTCGCATAACGGCCATTGCGGAGAGCGGTTTCAAGGCGTCGTGAAGTCGCGCGCGGATAGAAACAATGAAAGTCGCGGCTTTATTGAAGAACGCCCCCGCTTGGCGCCCAGCAAGCCGGGCTTTTTACTTGTCCGGCCGTTCCTGCGCGCCATGCCCGCCGGCCATCGCCGATCGGGTGCCCCATCATCGGGTGGGTGGCCAAGTCGTCCGCGAGGTGAGAAGGCGCGCGGCCATGCGCCCGGTCGGCGGCCGGATTGAGGGTACCGATGCAACCACGGATGCGTTTCGCCGGCTCGGCCGTAAGACCTCGGAGGCCGGGTGACGCCTGATGCACATCTTCTGCGATGAGAGTGGCGGCACCGATCCGGCGAATGGCATCTTTTTGGTCTCGGCGGCTGCGGTAGCTCACAACGACGCCAAGACCCTGATGCGGCGGTTTCGAAAGGCGACCGGGCTGGGCGGCGAGATCGAGGGGCACCGACTGACGCCGGAGCAGCGGCGCA
>JADFZP010000544.1:543-2771 GCA_015232485.1 Alphaproteobacteria bacterium | reverse complement strand
GCACGTTGTAGGCGACCGCCTCGCGGGGGTCGTAGCCGATGAAGATGCGGATCATGGCAGGGCCGTCAATTCGTTGGCGACACGTTGGTACACCGACGCCCAGTCTCCAGGACCGGGCTGGCGGAACAGCCGAACCGAGGCGTACCACGGACTGTCCTCGCGACGCTGCTGCCAGTAGTGAAGCAGTCCGTGGCCGGTGGGAAGCATCGTCCAGACGGGCACGCCCAGCGCGCCCGCCATGTGAACGGTGGTGTTGCTGGTCGAGATGATCAGATCGCAGGCCGCGACTTGCGCCGCGAAGGCTTCCATGTCGACCAGGGGGTCGACCTCGGCATCGTCGAACACGCGGATTCCGGCGCGCTCGACCTCGGCCAGTTCCTCGGCGCAGTCGCCATATTGCAGGTTCACGAACGTGCAGCCCGGAACGCGGAGGATCGGCCCCCAGTCCACAAGCCGGGTCGACTTCGCCCAGCCAAGGTCGGTCGCCTTCGACTTCCAGGACAGGCCCACCACGCGGCGGCCCCCCAGGCCGCGGTAGCGGCCGCGCAGCGTCTCGGTCAAGGCCGGGTCGGGACTCAAGTAGCGCGCGCGCGGCGGAAACGCTTCGAAATCCGGCCGCAAATATTGCGCGAGACTGGCGATCGGGCTGACGAAATCGATGGCCGGGTCGCGGGTTCGCGGGTTCACGGGATCGGTCATCGGCACCGCCGACAGGCCGGGCAAGGAACGCTCGAAAATCGCGCCCATTCTCGGATCGCATTCAAGAACCACCCGCGCGCCGGCCGCGATCAGGTCGGGCAGCATGGTGCCGTACAGCAGCAAATCGCCCGGCCCCTGCTCGCCATGGACCAAGATGGTCCGCTCCCGCAAATCCTCGCCCCGCCAGCGCGGCTGGGGATGGTCGCGCCACGGTCCCGAGAAGCCTTCATAGCGCCACCGCCACTCGTATTCCTTCCAGCCTTCGCGCAGCAGGCCGGCCCCAAGCAGGCACAGGGCGTAGTTCCAATGGGCCAGAACCTCGGCGGGCGCCAGACAGATGGCCCGCCGGAACAGCGCCAACGCCTCTTCGGTGCGGCCCTCGCCACGCAGCATGTTGCCCAGATTGAAGGGCGCCTTGACGTGCAGGGGGTCGGCCTCGACCACCTTTTCGACCAGTTGGCGGCCCTCGTCCAGACGCCCGACGCGGTGCAGGGCCAGCCCCAGATTGTTCATGACGTCGACCGAGTCGGGGCGCAGCCGCGACGCCTTCTCAAGCACCTCGACGGCTTCCAAGGGCTGGTTGCTCGCCATCAGGGCGATGCCCAGATTGTTCAGCGTGTCGGCGTGGTCCTCGTTCAGCGCCAACGCCTTGCGGTAGCAGTGGATCGCCTCGTCATATTGGTGGAGGCCGCCATAGACCGCGCCCAGATTGTTGTGGGCATCCGCCGAGGTGGGGAGCAGTTCCGTCGCGCGCCGCAAGGGACCGACCGCCATGGCCGCGCGGCCCATCGCGTGCAGCGCGATGCCCAGATTGCCATGGGCTTCGCCGAAGGTCGGATTTTGGGCCACCGCCTCCAGAAACGATGTCACGGCGTCGTCCAAGCGGCCGGCCCGCATCATCGCCTTGCCCTCGGCGTTGTGCGCCTCGGCCCCGTCGAGCGGGGAGTGGACCGCGGCAGGCGTTGGGGCCGGGGCCCCGGCCGGCCCAGGCGCCGCCGTCTTTTTGCCGAAGCCGAACCAGCGTTTCACCGACGTCTTCAGCTTGCGCATGCCCAAACGCGGGTCGAGTCGCGTGGCTTCGCGAAACGCCGCGATCGCCGCTTGGCGGCGGCCCAGCGCCTCGTTGGCCTCGCCCAGCGCGTACCACGCCTCGCCGTGCTCGGGCGCGCGGGCGACCGCGTCCGAAAGGTGGTCGATCGCTTGCCCCGCCGCGCCCAGGCACAGAAGGGCGCGGCCCATTCCGAACGCGGCGTCGACGGGACCCTGGCCGCCGGCCAGGGCCTTGCCATAGGCGTCGGCCGCCTCGGCGTTTTGGCCGGCATCGGTCAGGACATTGCCCAGATTGGTCCATGCCTCGCGGAAGCCTGGGTCCTGGGCGGTGGCGCCCCGGTAGGCCTCGATCGCCTCGCCCGGCCGGCCCAGGTCGACCAGCGCGTTGCCCAGATTGTTCTTGAAATCCGCCACGCCGGGCGCCAGCGCGGCGGCCCGCGAGATCAGTTCGACCGCCGTTTCGGGCCGCCCCCTCAGCC
>JADFZP010000544.1:0-488 GCA_015232485.1 Alphaproteobacteria bacterium | reverse complement strand
CCGTCCTCGGCCTGGGATAGGCGACCGGCGCGATGATGCGCCAACGCGGCGTCGAACGTCACCGCGAGCCGATGCACGACACCCGGTGCCGCCGATCGATCCCGCCGACCGAGAGTCGCCTTCGCGCCGCGCCTGCTTCCACGAGCCATCCGTCACTCCTTGAGTCAGAGCCCCTTATACCAAGGGACCAGCCCCGTCGCGAGACTTCGCCGCTTGGAATCGGTTGAATTTGGCTTGAAGACGAGGCTAATATCCCTGCGGGGACCGGAACGATTTTGGGATGATCGCGGTAGCCGCGAAGCATTGGGAGCACGAGTGATGCAGATGCCGAGTTTTCGACAGCACACCCCCGAGGGTGAGAAGCAGGCGGGCTTCACGCTGATCGAGCTTTCGATCGTGCTGGTGCTGATCGGCTTGATCATTGGCGGCGTGCTGAAGGGACAGGAACTGATCCGCAGCACGCGTCTCAAGATGACGATCAGCCAGTG
>JADFZP010000543.1:2404-2779 GCA_015232485.1 Alphaproteobacteria bacterium | reverse complement strand
GGCAAGACGCTGGTCTCGGCCTGGCTGGGGCGGGGCTGGGGGGCCGAGTATTGGAAGCCGATCCAGACCGGCATCGCCGAGGGGCTGGACGCCGACACCGTGGCGCGGCTGGCCGGCGTGCGCGTGCATCCCGGCCGTTGGCTGCTGCGGGCGCCCTTGTCGCCGCATCTGGCGGCGCGGCGGGAGGGGGTGACGATCACCCTCGACGATTTCGCGCTTCCGCGCACCGATCGGCCGCTGGTGGTCGAGGGGGCGGGCGGGGTGCTGGTGCCGCTTGATGACGCGGGCGCCATGATGGCCGGGCTGATCGCGCGGCTGGGGCTGCCGGTGGTGGTGGTGGCGCGCGGCGGGCTGGGCACCATCAACCACACGCTG
>JADFZP010000543.1:0-2324 GCA_015232485.1 Alphaproteobacteria bacterium | reverse complement strand
ACATTCGGCCGGGTGCGGGTGCTGGGCGCCATTCCGCCGCTCGGGCCCCAGCCTTCGCTGGTCGGGTTGGCGCCGCCGCCCGCTTTGGAGAGTCTCGCGTGACCGATATCGCCGAACTCGACGCCCGCCACGTCTGGCATCCCTTCACCCAGGCGGCCACCGCGCCGCCGCCGGTCGTGATGGTCGGCGGGCGGGGGGCGGAATTGATCGCCGCCGATGGGCGCGCCTATCTCGACATGGTGTCGTCGTGGTGGGTGAACCTGCATGGGCACGCCCATCCGGCCATCGCGGCCGCCATCGCGGCGCAGGCGGGGCGGCTGGAACAGGTGCTGTTCGCCGACTTCACCCACGAGCCGGCGGTGCGGCTGGCGGCGCGGATGGCGTCGTTGCTGCCGGGCGATCTCGATCGGGTGTTCTATTCCGACGACGGCTCGACCGCGGTCGAGGTGGCGCTGAAGATGGCGTGGCAGGTGTGGGCCAATCGGGGCGAGCCGCGCCGCCGCTTCGTGGCATTCGACGGCGGCTATCACGGCGACACGCTGGGCGCCATGTCGGTGGGCGCCGCCTCGGGGTACTTCCGCGCCTGGAAGGATTTGCTGGTGCCGGTCGACGCGGCGCCGTTTCCGGCGACCTGGGAGGGCTGCGATCCCAGGGCGGGCGAGGCGGCCAGCCTCGACGCGGTCGATCGCCTGCTGGCGCCCGGCGACGTGGCGGCGGTGATCGTCGAGCCGCTGGTCCAGGGCGCCGCCGGCATGCGCATGTGCCGGCCGGAATTCCTGCGCGCCCTGGCCGATCTGGTGCGGGCGCGCGGCTCGCTTCTGGTGCTTGACGAGGTGATGACCGGCTTCGGCCGCACCGGCGCGCATTTCGCCTGCCTGAAGGCCGGCATCCAGCCCGATCTGGTTTGCCTGTCGAAGGGGCTGACCGGCGGATTTCTGCCCTTGTCGATGACGGTGGCCAGCGAGGCGCTGTATCGCGAATTCCTGGGGCCGGATCTCGGCCGGGCGTTTCTGCACGGCCATTCCTACACCGCGAATCCGCTGGGCTGCGCGGCCGGGTTGGCCTCGCTCGACCTGCTGCTCGACCCGGCCTGCCAAGCGCGGATCGAAGCCATCGAGGCGTTCCACCGCGCCCGCTTGGCCAAGGTCGCGCCGCGTTGGCGGCCCCGGCTGTGCGGCACCATCGCCGCGCTCGACCTGGGCGAGGGGGGATATGGCTCGGACCTCGCCCCTCGGCTGAAACGGTTTTTTCTCGACCGGGGTCTCCTTTTGCGGCCGCTCGGCCCCACCATCTACCTGCTGCCGCCCTATTGCGTCGACGATGGCCAGTTGGGGCGGGCCTGGGACGCGGTGGGCGAGGCGATCGGGCTGTTCGCGCCGCCGTAAGGAGGTTTCCCCGATGCCCCGCCTCGTCTTGCTCGCCATGCTGTTGTGCTGGCCCGCCTTGGCGGCCGACGGGACAACCTTTTACCGCATCGGCGCCGGAGCGACCGGCGAGACCCATTTCGCGCTGGGCGGGGTGATCGCCAACGCGCTGTCCAATCCGCCCGGCTCGCGCGCCTGCGAGCGCGGCGGAAGCTGCGGCGTGCCCGGCCTGATCGCCGTCGCCCAAAGCACCGAAGGCGCCATCGGCAATGTCTTGGCCATCCAGTCCGGCGCGATCGAGGCCGGGCTGGTGCGCGCCGACGTCGCCACCTGGGCGTTTCGCGGCGAGGGGCCGTTCGCCAAGGCCAAGCCGGCCGATTCGCTGCGCGCCGTCGCCACGCTGTATCCCGACACCCTGCATGTGGTGGCGCGCCGCGACGCAGGCATCGACCGCATCGAGGACCTTGCCGGCAAGCGGGTGGCGCTGGGCGAGAAGGGCACCGGAGCGGCGGCCGACGCGCTGCTCGTCCTGGACGCGCACGGGCTGTCCCAACGCGACGTCAAGTCGGTCTGGCTGCGCCCCGGCCCGGCCGCCGACGCCTTGGCGCGCGGCGAGTTGGACGCCTTCTTCGCGCTGGACGGCATCCCGGCCGCCGCCGTGGCCGAACTGGCCCGCGAGGCGCCGATCGACCTTCTGGCGGTCTATGGCCCGCCGGCCGAGGCGTTGCGCCGCGACCATCCGTTCTTCCAGGTGGGCGCCATTCCGGCCGGCACCTATCGCGGCGTGGACCGCACGGTGCCGACCGTCGAGATGGACGTCGTGCTGGTGGTCTCGACCAGCGCGCCCGACCGCCTCGTCAAAGCCATCACGCGCGCCCTGTGGCACCCCACCACGCTGGCCCTGATCGCGGAAAGCCACCCCAGCGGCCGCTCGCTGCGACTGGGGCCGGCGAGCCTGCG
>JADFZP010000542.1 GCA_015232485.1 Alphaproteobacteria bacterium | reverse complement strand
CCACGGGCGCCGGCACGGCGAAGCGGGGCGGCGGGCGGCCGGAAATCTCGGACAGCAGCGACAGCAGGCGCGACATCCGGATGGCCTCGCCGGCCAGGATGTAGCGGTCGCCCGGCATGGCGCGCTCGGCGGCCCGCAGATGGGCGAGCGCCACCACCTCGACCGGCACCACATCCAGCACGCAGTCGAGATAGGCCGGCAATCCGCCGGCCAGGAAATCGGCGATCATCCGGGTGGGGGGCGTCATCGAGACGTCGCCCGGCCCGATCGGCACGGTGGGGTAAAGCCGCACCAGCGGCACGTCCTCGGCCGCCGCGCAGGCTTGGTCGGCCAGCCATTTCGAGCGGGCATAGGCGCCGATCATCTCGGCCAGCGGCGGCATCGGCCGGGTCTCGTCGACCCGCTCGGATGTGGCGCCCTTCAGGATCAGCGCCGTCGAGGTCACCACCACGCGCTTGGGCCGGGCGCGGCGGGCCGCCTGGAGCACGACGCGGGTGCCCTCGACATTGACCCGCTGGAAATCCTGGGCGTCGGGGCTCCAAAGATGGGCGATCGCCGCCATATGGAAGACCACATCGGCGCCGCTCATGGCGTGGCCCACCGCGACGGGATCGGTGACCGAGCCGCGATCCGCCTCGTCGGCGGCGGCGGGGTCCAACACCCGCACCCGATGGCCGGCCGCCCGCAGCAGGCGCACCAAATGGCCGCCCAGGAACCCGGCCCCGCCGGTCACCAGGCAAAGCATGGAGGCGAGCCCGCATGATCCATCCGCTGGCCGGCGCCGATCCGGCCACCCTGTTCGGCCTGCTGGCCCGCCATCGCGTC
This sequence comes from Alphaproteobacteria bacterium, assembly GCA_015232485.1. GTDB lineage: Bacteria > Pseudomonadota > Alphaproteobacteria > Rhodospirillales > Magnetospirillaceae > JADFZP01. Next base: position 1,955 of record JADFZP010000542.1, on the reverse strand, counting down.
GACGCGGCGCATCTGCCGCGCCTTGGCCTCGTTCTGGCCATTGTCCTGCTGCGCCAGCCCTTCAGTCTGGCCGAGCGCGTTTGGATCGGAAGGCCGCCGCCGCCCGGCCAGCCGCCGGTCTTCGTGGTCGGCCATTGGCGTAGCGGAACCACTTTTCTGTACGAGTTGCTGAGCCGCGACCCCGGCTTCGCGTGGCTTGGTCCGGTGGCGGCCGGGCTGCCCTGGGACATGCTGCTGATGGCGCGCCTTCTGCGCCCGCTGCTGGAGCGCGCGGTGCCCAAGGGGCGGGCGATCGATCGGGTGCCGGTCACCCCGCATTCGCCGCAGGAGGACGAATTCGCCCTGGCCAACATGCAGGGACTCAGCTTTCTGCACGGTCTGAGCTTCCCGCGTCATCTGGCCCAGGAATTCCGGCGCGGCGTGTTCTTCGATGGCGCGACCCCGGCCGAGGTGGCGCGCTGGACCGAAGCCATGCGCCTGCTGGTCGCCAAGCTGTCGCTGGCCCAAGGCGACCGGCGGGCGCTGATCAAGAATCCGGCCCATACGGCGCGGATCGCCCTGCTGGCCGAGATGTTTCCGGGCGCGAAATTCGTGCATGTCCATCGCAATCCCTTCACGGTCTTTCAATCGATGCGGCGCTTCCACGCGCGGCTCGCTCCGATGCTGGCCCTGCAACGGGCCGACGACGCGGCCGTCGATTCGGTGATCCTCGAGACCTATCGCCGCATGATGGAGGCGCTGATCGTCCAGTCGGCCGCCCTTCCACCCGACCAATTCGCCGAACTGTCCTTCGAGGATCTCGAACGCGAACCCCTCGCCGCCCTGGGCGGGGTCTACGACCGCCTCGGCCTGCCCGGCTTCGCCCAAGCGCGGCCCCGGTTCCAGGCCCATCTCGACGCGCGGCGCGATCATGTCAAGAACCGCTGGGATCTCACGCCGGAGGTGGTGGATCTGGTCACCGCCCATTGGCGTCCCTACCTGGACCGGTGGCGGTACGCCGCCCCGTCCTGAGCGGCGCCCTTACGTGCCGCGCGCTTGAAATCACGCTCGCCGCCGCCCACCAAATGTTGATGAACCACACGCCCATGACGACGCCGCTGCTCGACCGCGTCGACGACCCGGCGGGGTTGCGCGACCTGTCGCCCGAGGACCTTCGCCGTCTGGCCGACGAATTGCGGGCCGAGACCATCCGCGTGGTGGCCGGGGTCGGCGGCCATCTCGGGGCCGGGCTGGGCGTCGTCGAACTGACCGTCGCCCTGCATCGGGTGTTCGACACGCCGCATGACCGGCTGATCTGGGACGTGGGGCATCAGTGCTACCCCCACAAGATCCTTACCGGCCGGCGCCATCGCATGCCGGCCTTGCGCCAGGCCGGCGGCCCCTCGGGCTTCACCCGGCGTTGCGAAAGCGTCTACGATCCGTTCGGCGCGGCGCACAGCTCGACTTCGCTGTCGGCCGGCCTGGGGCTGGCGGCGGCGGCCCGCTTGAAGGGCGAGGCGCGCCGCGTGGTGTGCGTGATCGGCGACGGCGCGATGAGCGCCGGCATGGCCTTCGAGGCGATCAACAACGCCGCCGCGCTGGGCCTGCCGCTGATCGTGGTGCTGAACGACAATGGCATGTCGATCGCTCCGGCGGTCGGCGCGCTGACCGCCCATCTGAAGGCGCTGGCGGCCGGCTCCGGCCGGCCCAGCCTGTTCGAGGCGCTGGGTTTGCGCCATCTCGGCCCCGTGGACGGCCATGATCTCGGGCGATTGGTGCCCGCCCTGGAAGCGGCGATCGCCGCCGCCGAGGCCGGCCCGGTGTTGCTGCATGTGCTGACCGGCAAAGGCAAGGGCTATGCGCCGGCCGAGACCGCCGCGGATTGTGGCCATGGAGTCGGCCGCTTCGACCTCGTCACCGGGCGCCAAGCGCCGGCCGCGCCGGGACCGCCCAGCTACACGGCCACCTTCGCCGCC
>JADFZP010000541.1 GCA_015232485.1 Alphaproteobacteria bacterium | reverse complement strand
GGCCCGGCCAGGGCGCGGATTCGCAGGGTGGCCTCCAACCCGTCGACCTCGGGCATCTGAACGTCCATCAGGACCAGATCCCAATCGCTGGATTGCACCATCGCCACCGCCTGCGCGCCATCGGTGGCCACCGCCACCGTGTGGCCCTGGCGGCTCAGCAGGCCGACGGCGACCATGGCGTTGACCGGCTGATCCTCGGCCAGCAGGATGCGCAAGGGCCGCTGCGGACCCGCCGCGCCCGCCGCGGGCGGCGGGGGCGGGACCGGGGCCTCGTCCAGCGGGATGTCGAAATGAAAGGTCGAGCCGCGTCCCACTTCGCTTTCGACGCCGATCTCGCCGCCCATCAACTCGGCCAGCCGCTTCGAGATGGCGAGGCCCAGCCCGGTGCCGCCGAAGCGCCGGGCGATCGATCGGTCGGCCTGGAAGAACTGGGTGAACAGCCGGGTGCGGCCCTCCTTGGGGATGCCGATGCCGGTGTCCGTCACCTGGAAGCGGATACGTTGGTGACGGGCCTCGACCGACACCGTGACGCCGCCCCGCTCGGTGAACTTGACCGCGTTGCCGATCAGGTTGAGCAGCACTTGGCGCAAGCGGCTGGGGTCGGCGCGCACATGGGCGGGCAGGCCGGGAGCCAGGCGCAGTTCGAGCGTCAGCCCCTTCTCGCGGGCGCGCGGCGCCATCAGGTCGACCACGCTTTCCAGCAGCCGGGCCAGATCGAAGGGGAGGATCTCGATGTCGAGCCTGCCGGCCTCCAGCTTCGACAGATCCAGGATGTCGTTCAGCACGGCCAGCAGCGCTTCGGCCGAGTGCAGAACCGTGTCGGCCTGACTGCGTTGTTCGGGTGACAGGCGGCTGTCGAGCAACAGCCGGGTCATGCCGACCACGCCGTTCATCGGGGTGCGGATTTCGTGGCTCATCATCGCCAGGAATTCCGATTTGGCCTGGCTGGCCGCCTCGGCGGCGCGGGTGGCGCGGCGCAAATCGCCCTCCAACGCGTGGCGGCGGGTGATGTCGCTTAAGCCCACCAGCAGCACGGGTTCGCCGCGCAAGGTGGTCTCGGCGGCGGCGACGCTGGCCCACACCACGCCGCCATCGGGGCGGCGCATTCGCACCTCGAAGTCGCGCGCCCGTCCGGTGCGGGCGACCTCGGCCAGCAGGGCGTCGCGGCTTTGCGGGTCGACGTAGATGTCTTGCGCCGGTCGGCCGACCAGTTCGGTGTCGCCGCCGATCATCTCGCGCGCCTTGTCGTTGGCGAACAGGATGCGGTGGTCGCGCTTGCCGGTCATCACCAGGGGCACCGGCGAGGTGTCGACGATCAGCCGCAATTCCTCTTCGTTCTGGCGCGACTCCTCGATCAGCCGCTCGTTGTCGAAGCGCAGGCGGATCGAATGGACCAGCACCCGCTCGGCGCTGCGGGCGCCCATCACGTTGACCGACAGAAAGACCACGCCCATCGCCGCGAGGATCAGAAGCGGGGACTCGCCCGACAGCGCCATCGGGATGACGAATCCCGCCATGGTGGGCGCCGCGAAGGCGATGTGGGCCGGCCGCCACGCCGACAGGCTGGCCAGCGAGGCGGCGGTCAGCCCCGTCTGCACGATCGCCACGAACAGCGTATGGGCGGGATTGGTGGGCAGAAAGGACAGCAGGCCGAAGACCAGCCACATCAGCCCCGAGGACAGGGTGTTGAGCGTCATCGCCCGGCCCCAGAAGGCGACCCGCCGATCGTGATCGGGCGCCCGGAGGTAGGCGCGCACCATCCAAAGGCGCAGGCCGGCCAGCGCCACCACGCCGATCCACCACGCCACCAGCCACATGCCGCCGATCACCGGCCACGCCCCAACGGCGGCCAGCGTCGAAATCGCCAAGTTGGTCAGCGTGGTGAACGGCAGATTGCCGGCCAGCACGCGAATCTGCTCGGCGCGCACACGTTCCTCGGCGTGGATGTCCCTACCTGCGGTCATCGCCCGATTGTGCCAGATGCGGGGTCAACCGCAAGCCGGCTTGCGCCCGTCGGACGGCGGCGCCATGATGGCCGCCATGAACGATCGTGGCGCCCATTGGCAGGATGTTTACGCCGGCAAGGCCGAGACCGAGGTGAGCTGGTTCCAGCCGCGCCCCGCCGTCTCGCTGGATTTCATCGCGCATGGCGGCTTCGGCCCCGAGGCGCGGATCGTCGATGTCGGCGGCGGCGCCTCGACTTTGGTCGACGTGCTGCTCGATCAGGGGTTTGGCGACCTGACGGTGCTTGACATCGCCCCGGCGGCGCTTGAGCGCGCGAAGGCCCGGCTGGGCGAGCGCGCCGGGGCGGTGAACTGGGTGGCCGCCGATGTCGGCGCGTGGCGGCCCCAGGCCGCCTTCGACCTGTGGCACGACCGCGCCGTCTTCCACTTCCTGATCGACGAGGATCAGCGTCGCGCCTACCGCGCCACCCTGGCCGCCGCCTTGCGGCCGGGCGGTCAGGTCATCCTGGCCACCTTCGCCCCCGACGGCCCCGAGCGATGCAGCGGCTTGCCGGTGCGGCGCTGGTCGGCCGATGAACTGGCCGCCGAATTCGCCCCCCATTTCACCCTGGCCGAAAGCTTGGCCCACGAGCACGTCACGCCGGCCGGCAAGGTCCAGCGCTTCACATGGGTCCGGCTTGCGTCTCCCAGCGCCACGCATCGGCGATGATCGTGTCGAGATCGCTGCGCGACTGCACCCAGCCGAGCAGGGCGCGGGCGCGGCTGGTGTCGGCGATCAGGCGGGCGGGATCGCCGGGGCGGCGCGGGGCGATGCGGAT
>JADFZP010000540.1 GCA_015232485.1 Alphaproteobacteria bacterium | reverse complement strand
TCCAGCCGTCGGCTTCCAGGAGGCGGATCACGTCGGCGCTCTTCATGTGTGTAACTTACACACGGCAGGGCCGGACGTCAAGGTCACGCGCCTTTCCGAGACGAGGAAACACTGGCAGAGAACGAGCATGATTTCGACGGAAGTCGGACGGAATTAGAGCATCATCTCCTTGAAAACACACGGTTTCAGAGAGACTCAAAATCTGTTGCCCGCAAGGGCGTGCTGGTTCGAGTCCGGCCTGGGGCACCAATCTTTTCAATGGGAATCACGGTGGGACGGCGAAGCATCGGAGGGGTTAATGGCGGTTCAGGTTGGCAATGTGACCATCCCCACTCATCAGGCGAACCAGGGCGCCGTACCTTCAGCCTCGGCAGCCACCCTTGAAGGCGCTGGAACTACGAGTGTCGCCGACACAGACCCCGATCTATAGTCCCTTGCTCGACGTCGTTGACCTTGCGTAGGCGAGGCTTGTTCCCAGCCATGGACGACGTCTCGGCCGAGCGCCCCAATCGCTGCCCGAGCCATCCGGGCAAGATTCTGCGCGACAGCGTTCTCCCGGCTTTGCGGCTCAACGTGAAGGACGCGGCGGCGGAGCTGCGCGTTTCCCGCCAGACCCTTCACCGGATCTTGGGGGGCGAAGGGGCGATCACCCCGCACATGGCCGTCCGCCTGGGCAAGTTCTGCGGCAACGGGCCGCGCCTTTGGCTGCGGATGCAGCAGGCCCACGACCTGTGGCTGGCCGAGAAGGCGCTGGAGGAGGAGTTGAAGCACATCCCCAGCCACGCCGATCAGGCGGCATAGGATCAGTCCGCCGCCCGTCGCACCGAGGCGGCGATTTCGGCGATGGATCGGAACAGGGTCAGCGGGTCGTCCTTCGAGGGCAGGAAGCCGCGCCGCGACCAGAACGCCGCCGCGTCGTCGTCGATGGCGCGAACGACCAGGGCGCGCCCGCCGATCAACGCCGCCGCCTGGACGCAGCGGATCAGGGCGTGGCGCAGCAGGCCGGTGCCGATGCCGGAGCCGACCCAGCCGGCATCCGTCGCCAATTGGCCGAGCAGCAGGCAGGGCACCGGGTCGGGCGGTTGCCCGGTCCTGATCGACCTGGGCAGGATCGCCGGCACGATGGCGGTGGGCGCCAGGCCGTAATAGCCCACCACCCGGCCGGCCTCGTGCACCACGAGGACCACGGTGAAGCCCTTTTGCTGGTTGGCCAGGGCCCGGGTCTTCAGCCAGTGGTCGAGAGCCGGCTTGCCGCAGGCGAATTGCGAGACGTCGTGCGAAGCGGTCAGACGTTCCGGCGCGGACGGCGCCACCGCTCAGCCCGTCTCCCAGGGCGGCAGCCGGCGCAGCACCTCGACCAGGGCGGGCACGGGCTCGGCCGGCGCGGACATCGCCGACATGAAGGCGTCGAAGCCCTCGGGGCTCATGCGCAGCGGGCCGTTGTCCATCAGGACCTCTTCGGCGGCGCGCACCGCCGCGTCCCGCACGAAGTCGGTGCGCGAGCGCCCCCGCAGACCGGCCGCCCGGTCGATCAGGGCGAGATCGGATTCGGGCAGGCGCATCGAGAGCGGATGATCCTTGCGACGGGCATCGGCGACCATGGCGTCTCTCCTTCCCAACCGCCTCTGACGTGGCGCTGCGTAGCGCATATTACAATACGCTTCCCATTGGAGCACGGGGTTTTTGGGCTCCTCGCGGCCGGGGCGAAAACTGGCAGAGATTTGACCTTTGGAAGCCTGAAGTCTGACAAACAGGCCGCCCTTCTTTCCCCTCTTACCGCTGGTGCCCTTGCCGGGCGATCGTGCCCCCGGCCGCCTCGACGAAGCGCCGGAGCGTGGAGAGGTAAAGGTCGGTCTGGCGCTCGATCTTGTGGATCGAGGGCTGTTTGATGCCGAGCGCGTTGGCCAGCGGCCATATCTCAGAGACGCATCGTCAGATCGGCGATGAACGCCCCGCGGCTCTGACGGCGGGCGCCGGCCAGGGCGTCCAGGCGCCGCAACACCCGCTTGGGCAGGGTGATGTTGACCCGCTCGATGCTGTCGTCGAACAGGTCCGGGTCGAGCTCCACCACGCCGATGGTCCAACCTTCGTAGCCCGACAGCCGGCGGATTTCGTCCAGCTTGGAGGGGGCGGGAACGGTCATCCCCGCGTCCAGGGCCGCGTCGACCCAGGCCGCCGCCGCTTCCCTGGCCGCCTCGATCGCCTCGTCCAGGGTGTCGCCGGCCGAGAAGCATCCGGGCAGGTCGGGCACCACGATGCCGAACGCCGCCGTGTCGGTGCCTTCTTCGATCAGGATCGGGTAGCGCATGAGACACCTGCCTGCTGGAGGATCGCCTTCACCAGCCCTGTGCCGAGGTCCTTTTTCGGGTGGGGCACCACGACGATCCCGGGCTTGGCTGGATGCTTGAAGACGTGATGCGATCCGCGAACCCTGTCCAGGGTCCAGCCGTCGGCTTCCAGGAGGCGGATCACGTCGGCGCTCTTCATGTGTGTAACCTACACACGACAGGGCCGGACGTCAAGGTCACGCGCCTTTCCGAGACGCGGAAACACCGTCAAAGAACGAGCATGATTTCGACGTCAGTCGGACAAAATCTGTTGCCCGCAAGGGCGTGCTGGTTCGAGTCCGGCCTGGGGCACCAACTTTCGAAGCCATCGAGAGCGGGCGATCCTTGGCGACCATGGCGTCTCTCCTTTCGAACCGCTTCGCTGGGCGGCGAAGCCGGTCAGGGCTGATCTGAAAGACAGACGTCGCGAACAAGATGGCGCAGCCAGCGATGAGCGGGGTC
>JADFZP010000539.1 GCA_015232485.1 Alphaproteobacteria bacterium | reverse complement strand
GGTGAGGGTGGCGTATTCATCACCGCGTTCCTTGTTCCGGATTTCGACATGAGGCGAATCCTCAAGCATTGCGCGCTCAATTTCGTCCGGCGGGAAGCCGGTCTCGATCATGATCTTGGCGGCCGCGTAATCGACATTCGACCAATCCACCGGCTGGCCGGCCGCCTGGGCACACTGGCTCATGGTCCGAGCGTGGTGGCGATAGACCGATCCAGCGTCGGCGCCGCGTGACGGCTCGGAGGCAACCTCGATGGCGGCCAGCCGCCGCCGTTCTTCGGCTGCGAAGCGAATCGCTTCGAGCCGCTCCCGCGCCCAATCAACGAGCGATTGTCCCGCGTCGCACACGACGCCGGCCGCCTCATGGACGAGAACGAGAGGTTGCAACCCGCTGTCCGACTTGTGGTTTATAAAACCCGGTAGCCGGCCGAGGTGTCGCCAGTCGCTCGCATCTGGATCCGCGCCAAATTGATGTGCGATCGCCCGTCCCAAAAGCCTGCGCTCGCTCTCGGGCAAACGTTCCGGAAATCTTATCCAGGCTTGGTAATTTCCGGGCGCGACCTCCGTGACAAGAGCCGGTTGTAGGCCTTTCCCGGTCAATTCGGTCAGGCGCTCGACCGGAAGACCGTCGAGCAGGATGTAGTCGGTCGACGCGGGCCGAATGAACACGTCCGAGCCGAGGGCGTTCTGTCTCTTGAGCCGGGCTGCGAAATCCCGCAGTTCATCGGCGGTGCACGTCCGCCTGAGCGTCTGGTCGCCGTGCCGATCGACGACGCCGACCTCGTAGCTATCGCTCGGCAAGGCGGTCAGAACGCGCTCGATCCCTCTGCGCGAACGATCCCGCCTTACTTCCAGCCCATCAGCTTGTTGACGACGGCTTTTTCCGCCGGCGTCGCCTTTTGGAAACGAGAATCCAAGGTCTCGCCCCAAAGGAGCAGCTGCGTTTGCCGCAAGGTCAGTTCGGTCGGGACTCGCACCACCTGAGCGGGCAGGGGTGGGGAAATCCACGAGGTCCAGGATACGAGCGTAAGCACTGTCACCATCATCGCCACCAGCGCCGTCGAGCCGGCGCGAAACCACCATGGGCCGACCAGCCACCGGATGCGAACGGCGAGGTCCTTCATCTGCTGGCTCATCGTCGCCGCCGAGGCTGTCAGCTCGGCCGAAGCTTTGTCTCGTATCGAGGCCTGCTGGGTCAACTCGACCGCCATCGCCTGCGCCTGGGCATCGCGTTGTCGCGCGATCCGCTCCAATTCCATCTTGTTCGCGTCCAGCGTTTTCGCCGTCTCGTCGACTAGGCGAGCCAGCGCTTGGGCCAATGGTTCGATCTGTTGTGCCAAGCGCTCGCCCGTCATCATCGGCAGGCCGGCGATCACCTGGCTCAACGTGTCGGCCGCCGCCGCGGCTTGCATCTCGATCCGCACCGGCAGCTCGTCCGCCAGCCGCTCGATCTGCCGGGCCAGCGGTTCGATCCGCTCCACGCTCCGGCTGATCCGGTCCAGCGACTGGGCCAGGTCCTCCGACAGCGCCGCGCGTTCCTGCAAGGAGGCGGCGGCGGAGTTCTTCAACATCTCGGCCCTGCTCATAAGTGACACCCCGCTTCTCAAGGTTGGGCCAAGTATACCCCCTGCCCATCGGCTTCGCCGTCACCAGTTTTCCGTCAATCTCGTATGCAAGTCCGTTCAATTTGCCTGTCGAGGCCAAATTCGGGCGCACCGCGATCGCGTGTTTCTCCAGTTGCTCAAGCAGGTGGACGACGGAACATGGTCCACCCGCCAACACCTGATCGATCGCCTGAGCGATGATCTGCGACGGCGGATTCTCGCCGGTGCGTTCGAACCGCTCCAACTGCTTCATCGTCGGCGACTTGCGGTGGGTCGACGCCGATCGCAGGTTCAGCAAATGTGATGGAGCGATCCGCTGAAGCCCGTGTCGCTCTTGGATTTCGTGCACCAGTCTTTCCGACGCGCGGTAGTCCATCCAGGTCGAGATGAGGCTGCCATCGGCTTTGACACGACTCGCCATGACGTGGACGTGATCGCCATGCCAGACGGTAGTGTAGGCGTCGGCGCCCATGCCGCCCGCCCACTCGTCGCCGATCAGCGCCCATTCGTCTCTGCCCACCGGCCGCTCGTCCTCACGCACGCGCAGACTCTCATGAAGCACTGGGCTGGCCGCTTCGGGCTTTAGCCGGCGAAAGACGCCAAACTGACGGGCCAGATCTTGCGCCTGGTCGTTGGTTCGAGGCGCAGGTATGACCGTCCCGCCAATCACCTCCGCGAACGGCCGATCCCGGCCAGCATGGTCCTTGGCCGCGAGCAGATAGTCGGCCAGCCTGCGGAAGCTGTTCCCCTTGATTAGCTTTCCGATCATCCGCCTTCCTTGGCGGCTTTCGCGCGCCGGAAATTCGTCTCCGCGATCAGCGCCGCTCGTACCTCGGCGATCTTCTCGTCGTTTATCTCGGGGTCTCTGTTGGCGGTTGCTCCGATCAGTTCGGCACGCAATCGCGCGACCACGTCCGACACCTCAGCCACTTCGTTCGCGACACGCAATTGACCCGTCTCATTGGCGTGTCGCGCAATCTGATTCAGATTTCCGGCCAGCCGGGCGAGCTCTGACCAAGCGGCCAAATTTTGGACACTCGGCGCCGCCGTGATTCTGTTTTTCAATAACAGCCGCCTCGCATAAACGCGCACAGGAAGCCTCGCGAGTTCCGCCGCGAGCTGTATCTCGTCCCACTCCAAATCGGACAGCCAGATGTCACGCCGTCGGCGAATGTCGTCATCGGATTTGCGTGGGCGTCCGCGTTTCATGTGG
>JADFZP010000538.1 GCA_015232485.1 Alphaproteobacteria bacterium | reverse complement strand
TGACGCATTCGCCCGCGCACTCTTCGCCGCCCGACGCGTTAACCGGGGGGATCGACGGAGGTGACGATGGCGAGCAAGGACGGCGCGGCGATCGGGCGCGAGGCGACCAAGCCCTGGCGGATTCCATGGCGGGGTTGGAAGGAAATCCTGCTCCGGGTGAAGGACGAGTTGGCGCGCGACAACGTTTCGATGTTGGCCGCCGGGGTGGCTTTCTATGGGCTGCTGGCGCTGTTCCCGGCCCTGGCGGCGCTGGTCGCGCTGTGGGGCCTGTTCGCCGACCCGCAAACCGCCACCCAGGAAATCGGGGCGATGCTGGGGTTGCTGCCGCCCGCCGCGCAAGAACTGATCGGCGCTCAACTGGGCAAACTGGCGTCCGCCTCGGGCGGGGCGCTGGGGCTGGGGGCTTTGGTCGGCATCCTGATCTCGCTGTGGAGCGCGTCGAGCGGCATGAAGGCGGTGATCGCGGCGCTCGACATCGCTTATGACGAGCGCGAGACGCGCGGCTTCATCCGGCTCAATCTGGTGGCGCTCGGTCTGACGCTGGGCATGATCCTCTTCGTCGTGGTGGCGCTGACCCTTGTCGCGTTCGTGCCGGCCGCCATCCGCCTGATCGGGCTCGAAGGGCCGTTGCGTTGGGCGGTGTCGCTGCTGCGCTGGCCGCTGTTGTTCGGGCTGGTGCTGGTGGCGCTGGCCGCTTTGTATCGCTGGGCGCCCGACCGCGACCAAGCGCGCTGGAGCTGGCTTAGCCCCGGCGCGATGCTGGCCGCCGCGCTGTGGCTGCTGGGCTCGATCGCCTTCTCGCTGTATGTGTCGTCTTTCGGCAGCTACAACGAAACCTACGGCGCGCTGGCCGGGGTGGTGATGCTGATGACTTGGCTGCTGCTGGGCTCGTACTCCGTGCTGCTGGGCGCCGAGATCAATGCCGAGATGGAGCGTCAGACGCGCCACGACACCACCATCGGTCCCGAGCAACGACGCTGACACGACCAGCCGGATGGCAAGCCCCGAAAACGGTCTGTGTTCGGGGCGCCGACGCGATATGATCCCGTGGGATCACGCTTGAACCAGGAGCGCCAGAAATGACCAAGACCGTCGCCATCGTCACCGGCGATTTCCACGCGGCCGAGGCCCTGCGCATGATCGCCGCCGCCTCGGCCACCGCCAAGGCGCGCGGCTTGACGGTCGGGCCGGTGGTCCAGGTGCCCGGCTCGATGGAGGTGCCGCTGGCCCTCAAACGCCTGCTGTCGCGCAAGGACGTCGACGCCGCCGTGGCGCTGGGCGTCATCGAACGCGGCGAGACCAAGCACGGCCTGGTGATGGCGCAATCGGTGGTGCAGGCGATCATCGGCCTGCAACTCGAATTCATGAAGCCGGTCGGCGTGGGCATCATCGGCCCCGAAGTCTTTCCCAGCCAAATCGCGCCGCGCGTCGAACCCTACGCCGAAGCCGCCATGGTCGCGGTGGCGCGGATGCTGGAGTAGGAAAGAAAGATTCACCACCAAGCCGTAATTCCCTCTCCACTCGTCATGGCCGGACTTGATCCGGCCATCCACGCGGCTCGGCGGGAACAGCCTTGGAAACAATGGCATGGGCGGTGACACGTGGATGCCCGTGTCAAGCACGGGCATGACGGCCCACCTGGAAATCCGGCAATGGATTCCCGCTTTCGCGCTAGGGCATGCACACGTCGCGTGGCGCCGAGTGAAGATCTCCGAATCCAGATTTCCAACTCGCTGATTTTGGCCGTCATGCCCGCGAAAGCGGGCATCCATCTGATCGTGGTGCTCTTTGGCCGCTTCGTCAAAGAGATCATGCCACTTTCGCGGTTGATGCGCCGGCATGGATACCCGCTTTCGCGGGTATGACGTTGGAGGTCCGAGATGTGTGCATCCCCTAGCGCAAGTCCCGGCCCCTTGGTGACTCTTGGTGTCTTGGTGGTGAACCTCTTTTTGCCCCGGTTCACGCCCCGCCATTGGCGTCGAGATAGGTCATCACATAAGGGATGGCCCGCCGCCGCTGGTCGGCTTTGACACCCTTGCAGGTCGAGAAGCGCCGCAGCCAGTCGACGTCGATCTTGGCGTAGTCGAGGCTGGCGCGGATGGCCAGCCATTCGGCCATGTGGGGCGGCAATCCCTCGCGGCCCTCGCAGCGGTTCAGGGCGTCGCGCAGCACGCCCTCGCGGGCCTGTTCCTGGAAGGGCTTGGGCTCGTATTCCTGCTCGTATTGCTGGCGCATCTCGTTCAGCGAGCGGCGCAGCACGGCCGGCTGGCAGCGGATCACGGTGCTGAGCACGTGCAGGTCCGAGGGGCCGGGGGGCTGATAGCCGTGCTCGGCGGCGTGCGCCTTCAGGCGCTTCCAGACTTCGCGGCCTTCGGTGGAATAGATGGTCTTGTGCTCGGCGGGGCGGGTCTTGCCAAGGATCGACGTCCGGGCCGGCGTCACCAGTTTGCGCTGCGGCCCCAACTCGCGCCACCGCTGGTCCCAGACATGCAGGATCGCGTTGTTGGCCTCGCCGGCCTCCAGCGCCTCGAGCACGATGCGGGCGCTGTCTTTGGCGCCCCATTCATGGTTGTCGCGCAGATTGGCGATGATGTGGCGGCTGGCGCGCATCGCCGGCAGCACTTGACCGCGCAAGACCTCTTCGAGAACGTCGGCGAAGGGGCGGGAGAGGATGAACGGGATGTCGCGGACGTCGAGCGCCAGCATGCCCAGGATCTGGCGCAGCCGGGCGATCAGCGCCTCGTCGAACACCACCGCGAAATCCGCCGCGGCGGCCGGCTTGGGCGCGGACGGCGCCTCGTCGATCACCTCGTCGAT
>JADFZP010000537.1 GCA_015232485.1 Alphaproteobacteria bacterium | reverse complement strand
ATCGGCCCGCCGCGGCAGCACCAGGGTCAAAGGCCCCGGCCAGAAACGCGAAGCCACCTCGCGGGCCCGCCGATCGACCACCGCCAGACCCGAGGCCGCCTCGATGTCGGCGACGTGAACGATCAGCGGATTGAAGCTCGGCCGCCGCTTGGCCGCGAAGATGGCCGCCACGGCTTTGTCGCTCAGGGCGTCGGCGCCCAGCCCATAGACCGTCTCGGTGGGGAAGGCGACCAGACGGCCCCGGGCGATCAGCCGTCCGCCTTCGGCGATGGAGTCCGGGGTGGCCGGCTGGATCTGGGACCGTGTCATGGCGGGCACTCTAGCCGATCGGGCGGTGGCGGGGAATGGCATGCGATTGGCGCGTCGGCAACGCTTTCGTCGATCTGGATATCTAAGTCATTACCGAGGTACTCTAGTCAGTCGTGTGGGGGCGCCAAAGAACGCGAAGTTGATCGGGGAGCCGAAATGCACGCAATATTAAGAAATCTTAAAATAGGAACTAGAATAGCTTTAGCCTTCGTCCTGCCTGTCTGCGGCCTCATCGGCTTTTCGGGCTATGTCGTCGCGCAGCGATGGGTGACGACAGTCGAGACCCGCGATCTACTACGGGTTGCCGACGTCGCCATCGACATCAGCGCCCTCGTCCACGAACTGCAAAAGGAGCGCGGCGCTTCGGCGTTGTACCTGGGCAGCAAGGGCACCCAATTCGGCAAGGAGGTCGGCGAGCAGCGCAAGCTGAGCGACGTGGCCGCCGAGCGCGCCGAAGGGCGGCTCGCGGGAACGGACTTCTCGGCGATGGGCCCGACCTTCCTCGCCTCGGTCGCCAAGGCGCGCGAGGGCGTGAAGACCCAGTTCGCCGAGCGGCCCAAGATCGACCAACAGGCCATCGAGCCGCGCCAGGCGATCGGCGGCTACACCAAGACGATCGCGTCCCTGATCGAGGTGGTGGCCCGCCTGGGCGTCCTGTCGACCGACACCTCGACGGCCAACCTGATTCTCGCCTACGTCAATTTCATGGAGGCCAAGGAACGCGCCGGGCAGGAGCGCGCCGTGGGCTCGGCGGGCTTCGCCGCCAAGGTCTTCGAGCCGGCCCTCTATCGCCGACTGGTCTCGCTGGGCGCCGAGCAGGACACCTTCTTCTCCAGCTTCGGCCGGCACGCCACACCCCCCCTGATCGCCCGCTTCAAGCAGGCGATGGACGAGCCGGTGATGGCCGAGGTCGAACGCCACCGCAAGATCGCCTATGACAGCGTGGCCAAGGGCGATACCGGCGGAGTCAACGCGCCCGATTGGTTCAAATTGGCCACCTCGCGCATCGACCTGCTGCGTAGCGTCGAGGACGAGATCGCCAAGGCCGTTTCCTCCAGCGCCGGGGCGATTCACGACCGGGCGACGATGCTGCTGACCATCCAAGTGGCGGCGGTGGTGTTCGGCGTCGGCTGCACCTTCTTGCTGGCGGCGGTGCTGGCGCGCGGCCTCAGCGCGCCAATCGCCCAGCTCACCAACGAGATGAGCCGGCTGGCGTCCGGCGACACCTCGATCACCGTGCATGGTCTCGATCTCTCGAACGAGACCGGCGACATGGCTCGCGCCGTCGACATCTTCAAGCGCAACAAGCTCGAAGCCGACCGCATGGCGGCCACGCAACGCGCCGAGCAGGACTCGAAGGCCGGGCGCCACGCCCAGATGGAACGGCTGACCCGCGAATTCGACCAGTCGATTTCGACGGTGCTCACGGCGGTGACCGGCGCGGTGGGCGAGTTGCGCCATACCGCCGAGACCATGGGCGGCACCGCCCAGGACGTGGCGCATCGATCCGGCACGGTGGCCCAGGCGGCCGGGCTGGCTTCGAGCAACGTGCAGGCGCTGGCGGGCGCCGCCGACGAGATGTCGGTCTCGATCGCCGAGATCGGCCGCCAAGTCTCGGACTCGGCGCGCATCTCGGGCCGCGCCGTCGAGGAGGCGCGTCGTTCCGACACCCTGGTCCAGGGTTTGGCCCACTCCGCCCAGCAAATCGGCGAGGTGGTCGAGCTGATCAACAGCATCGCCAGCCAAACCAATCTCTTGGCGCTGAACGCCACCATCGAGGCGGCGCGGGCCGGTGACGCCGGCAAGGGCTTCGCGGTGGTCGCCAACGAGGTGAAAAACCTCGCCACCCAGACCGCCAAGGCCACCGACCAGATCGCCGCGCAGGTCTCGGGCGTGCAGGGCGCCACCCGCGAGGCGGTCGCGGCGATCCAGTCGATCGTCCAGATCATCGGCGAAGTCAGCCAGATCGGCCAGGCGATCAGCGCCGCGGTCGAGCACCAAAACGCCACGACCCGCGAAATCGCGCAAAACGTCCAGCACGCCGCCGCCCGCACCATCGAGGTCAGCGACAACATCGCCGGCGTGACGCAAGCCGCCGAGGGCGTTGGCGGGGCCTCGGACCAAGTCCTGGTCGCGGCGCGTGGACTGGCCGACCAGTCGAACACCCTGAAGCAGACCGTCGAGCGCTTCCTGGCGGGGGTGCGAACGGGGTGATTGGCGATGGGGCCCGGAGCGATCCGGGCCCTTTACCCGCATCGCCAATCCTGTTATTGGAATAAGTACAGAGAACGCGAACGATGAACGACACCGAAGCCCTGAAGGCCGAGATCAAGAAGCTGAACGCCCGCGCCACGCAGGCGAAGATGGATTTGCACGACCTGTCCGAGGAACTGCCGATCGACTGGCAAAAGATCCCCGAGGTGGCGGCCCGCGCCCATCAGGCCTATTCCGATCTGGCCGAGGCCCGCGCCCGCTTGAAGGCGGAAGGCTGAGCCGGCTATCCTGCGGGGAC
>JADFZP010000536.1 GCA_015232485.1 Alphaproteobacteria bacterium | reverse complement strand
TATGGCGAAT
Source organism: Alphaproteobacteria bacterium (assembly GCA_015232485.1). GTDB lineage: Bacteria > Pseudomonadota > Alphaproteobacteria > Rhodospirillales > Magnetospirillaceae > JADFZP01. The sequence goes on along the minus strand of JADFZP010000536.1, from coordinate 2,826 downwards.
CTTTTTAAGAACACCGATAAATGCAAGATTGTCTACGAACACGCTTGCGCCGAGGTGGCATCGCCCCCTCCCTGACCTTTGGTGGGCAGGGAGGGGCACTGTTGGCGCGCGCTGGCGGCGTCACAGACCGTCAGTCGGTGGCTTGCGACCCTCGTCGCGCGCCGACAGAATCTCGTCGATGGTGATGGGACCGCGTTGGCGACGTTGCGCCTTCAGGGCGTCGATCGCCTTTGCGACGTCCGCCCGCTCCACATCGCGCCCGGTAGGCGTCTGGCTTTCGTCCATCGAAGCCCCCCTCTCCAACAAATCCGATTATCCAGCGTCGAGCCCGAAGAAGGCAAGGAGTACCCCGCCATGGCGGGCGGAAGGGGCTTCCCCCGCCATTCGGAAAGTCGTTATAGTCGGCCTACCATAACGACAGGACAGGCGACGGGCATGCTAGACCCCTTCGGCCGCAAGGTGACCTATCTGCGGGTGTCGGTCACCGACCGCTGCGATTTGCGTTGCGTCTATTGCATGGCCGAGGAGATGCAATTCCTGCCCAAGGCCGACCTGCTGTCGCTCGAGGAACTGGAACGCCTGTGCGCGGCGTTCGTCGGGCTCGGCGTGCGCAAGATCCGCCTGACGGGCGGCGAGCCCCTGGTGCGGCGCGGCCTGATGACGCTGATCGGCAATCTGGGCGCCCTGGTGCGGGCCGGCGATCTGGACGAATTGACCCTGACCACCAACGCCACCCAACTGGCCCGCCACGCCGAGGGGCTGGCCGCCGCCGGGGTGCGGCGCATCAACGTGTCGCTGGACAGCCTGGACCCCGAGCGCTTCCGCGCCATCACCCGGCGCGGCGACCTGGGCAAGGTGGTCGAGGGCATCGAGGCGGCGCGCGACGCCGGCTTGGCGGTCAAGATCAACGCGGTCGCCCTGAAGGGCGTCAATGACGACGAGATCGAGCGCCTGGTCGAATGGTGCGGCAAGGGCGGATACGACCTGACCTTCATCGAGACCATGCCGATGGGCGACATCGATGGCGACCGCACCGCCCATTATATGCCCCTGAGCGAGGTGCGCGCCCGCATCGAACGCCGCTTCACGCTGATCGACAGCGATCATCGCACCGGCGGCCCGGCGCGCTATGCCGACGTGGCCGAGACCGGCCGGCGGGTCGGCTTCATCACGCCGATGACCCATAACTTCTGCGAATCGTGCAATCGCGTGCGAATCACCTGCACCGGCACCCTTTATATGTGCCTGGGCCGCGACGACGCGGCCGATCTGCGGGCTCCCCTGCGTGCGGGCTTGGGCGACCAAGCCTTGCGCGAGGCCATCCTTTCGGCCATTGCGCGCAAACCCAAGGGGCACGACTTCATCATAGATCGCACCCACGACCGCCCGGCGGTGGCGCGCCACATGAGCGTGACCGGCGGCTGATCGAGACCTATACTGCGCGCATGAGGTTCGAAACCGTCGCCTTCGTCGCCGCCGACAGCGAGGTCGCGCAAAGCGCCCTCAATCGTCTTCGCCATCGCTATGGCCACACCCCGCCCGATCGCGCCGAGGTGATCGTGGCGCTGGGCGGCGACGGCTTCATGCTGGAGACCCTGCACCGCTATCTCGATCGCGACGTGCCGATCTACGGCATGAACCGGGGCACGGTCGGGTTCCTGATGAACGTCTACCGCGAGGACGGCCTGACCGAGCGCCTGGAGCGCGCCGAATGCGTGGCGCTGCACCCGCTGCGCATGAAGGCGGTCACCACCGACGGCCGGGAATTCGACGCGCTGGCCATCAACGAGGTGTCGCTGCTGCGCGAGACCCGCCAGGCCGCCAAGATCCGCATCCGCATCGACGGCCGGGTGCGCCTGGACGAACTGGTCTGCGACGGCGTGCTGGTCTCGACGCCGGCCGGCAGCACCGCCTACAACCTGTCGGCCCACGGCCCGATCATCCCGATGGGGGCCGGCGTGCTGGCGCTGACCCCGATCAGCGCCTTCCGGCCCAGGCGCTGGCGCGGCGCGCTGCTGTCGCACAAGGCCAACGTCACCTTCGAGATTTCCGAGGCCGACAAGCGCCCGGTCAGCGCCGTCGCCGACTACACCGAGGTGCGCGACGTGGCCCGCGTCGACGTGCGCGAGGACCGCGAGATCAGCATGACCCTGCTGTTCGACCCCGAGCACAATCTCGAAGAACGGATCTTGGCCGAGCAGTTCCTGCCGTGACTCCGGCTTTGCTGGCGCTGGGCCTGGGCGCGGCGGGCGGCCTCGTCTTCCGCGAGGTTGGACTTCCCCTGCCCTGGATGCTGGGCGCCCTGGCCGCCAATCTACTGGCCAGCCTGTTCGGCGCCCGGCCGAAGATGCCGGTTCATCTGCGCGCCGTGATGGTCGGCGTGCTGGGCTTGATGCTGGGCAGCGCCTTCTCGCCCGCCATGCTGGAGCAGGTGGGACGCTGGCCGGCCGGCATGGCCGCCGTCTTGGCCTATGTGCTGCTGGGCACCGGCATCCTGGCGCTGTCGTTCCGCCGGCTGGCCGGCTACGACCCGGCCACCGCCTATTTCTCGGCCGCCCCCGGCGGCTTGACCGAGATGATCCTGACCGGCACCGCGATGGGCGGCGATGAGCGCACCATCTCGCTGACCCACGCCATGCGCATCGTGCTGGTGGTGTTCACCGTGCCCTTCGCCTTCCGCCTGTTCGGAGGTTATCAGGGCGGTGGCGGCGGGATGCCCGCCAGCTTGGGGCGCCTCGCCGATCTGAACGCCACCGACGCCGCCGTGCTGGCCGCCTGCGCGGTGGCCGGACATCTGGCGGCGCGCGCCATCCGCATGCCGGCCGC
>JADFZP010000535.1 GCA_015232485.1 Alphaproteobacteria bacterium | reverse complement strand
CGATGGCGCGGTGACCACGCTGCGTTCGGTCAAGGCGGCGCGCGAGATGACGCGGGTGGCGGATGAGCGCCTGATCATCACCGGCATGGCCGACGAAACGCTGACCCCGATCCAGCCCGTGCGCGAGTGATCGCCGAAGGCTGGATTTAGCGCCGATGTCCTGGCATGCTGGCTCCCACGCGCAAAAGGGAGGTATTCCATGACGGTCCAGGCATTGCTTGGCGGCAAGACGATCGAAGTCAAGACCATCGGTCCAAGCATCCGCATCGAGACGGCGGCCGCGCTGTTGCGGGAAAACCGTATCGGCGCCTTCCCGGTGGTCGATCCGGACGGCAAGCTGGTCGGCATCCTCTCCGAGCGCGACATCATCACGGCGATCGCCACCCGCGGCGCCGACGGCCTGATGCTGAAGGTCGAGGAGGTGATGACCCGCAACGTCATCACCGTCACGATGCAAGACACCATCAAGGACGTGATGAGCACCATGACCACCCGCCGCATCCGCCACCTTCCGGTGCTCGAAGCCGGCCGGCTGAAGTGGGTGATCTCGATCGGCGACGTGATCAAATTCCGCATCAACGCGGCGGAACTCGAAATGAACGTCCTGCGCGATTACGCGCTGGCCAAGAACTGACCGAATCTTTCCCGCACCACCTTCAACACGGATCGATGCACATGGTCCGGGTCGCCTGCGGCGTCGATGACGGCGCAGCGGCCCGGTTCACGGCGGGCGATGTCGAGGAAGCCTTCGCGTAGCCGCTCGTGGAACGTCAGGTCCATGCGCTCGTAGCGATCCTCGGGGCCACCGCGCCCGGCGGCGCGCGCCAAGCCTTGCGGCGTGGGCAAATCAAGCACCAGGGTAATGTCGGGGCGGAAGCCGCCGATCGCCAGCGCGTCCAGGCGTTCCAGCAAGGCGCGGTCGAGTCCGTGGCCCCAGCCCTGATAGGCCAGCGTCGAATCCGCGAAACGGTCGGTCAGCACCCAGGCGCCCCGGTCGAGAGCCGGATGGACGGTGGCGCGCAGATGGTCGCGCCGCGCGGCATAGTGGAGCAGCGCCTCGGTCATGCCGTCCCAACGGCCCGGCTCGCCCTCGACGAGCAGGCGCCGGATCTGCTCGGCGCCGGGCGATCCGCCCGGCTCGCGGGTCGTCACCACGTCCAGTCCGCCGTCCCGCAAGGCGTCGGCGAGCAAGCGAAGCTGGGTCGACTTGCCGGTCCCCTCGCCGCCTTCGAAGCTGAGGAAGCGGCCGGTCATGTCAGCGCTCGGGCCCCCAGAAGGTGTGCCTGACCGCCGCGCCGATCCGCCCGACGAAGCCGAGCTTCTCGACATTGGCGGCGGCCACCAGGGAAATCCGCGTCTCGGGCGTATTGGGCGCCGAGACGACCAGGACGGCGACCGGAGTGCCCTTGGCGATCGGCGTGGGCAATGGCCCCTCGAATGCCGCGACGACCTTCATGTTGGCGCGGGCGGCGCGGGTCATGGTGACGGTCACGTCCCGCTCGACGGCCAGCGGCACGCGCGGATCGGCGCCCAACCAAGTGTCCGCCTCGATCACCGTCTCGCCGGCCTTGAACAACGCGTAGTTGCCGAATTCGCGAAAGCCCCATTCCATCAGGCGCTCGGTCTCTTCCGCACGCTCCTTCATGCTGGTCAAGCCGTTGACCACCAGGATCAGCCGCCGCCCCTCGCGCTTGGCCGAGCCGGTCAACCCGTAGCCGGCGGCCTCGGTGTGGCCGGTCTTCAAGCCATCGGCGCCCATGTTCTTGTAAAGCAGTGGGTTGCGATTGCCCTGCTTGATGCCGCCATAGGTGAATTCGGTTTCGGAATAGATGCGGTAATATTCGGGGAAATCGACGATCAGCCGACGCGCCAGCGTCGCCAGATCGCGCGCCGTGGTCATGTGCTGCGGGTCGGGCCAGCCGGTGACGTTGCGGAACGTGCTGCGGGTCAGGCCGATCTCGCGCGCCCGCTTGTTCATCTCGGCGACCAGCGCCTCTTCGCTGCCGGCCACACCCTCGGCGGCCACGATGCAGGCGTCGTTTCCCGACTGAATGATGATGCCGCGCAGCAAGTCGTCCATTTTGACCCGCGCCCCGATATGCACGAACATCTTCGAGCCGCCCATCCGCCAAGCCTTCTCGCTGACCGGCATGGTGTCCTCGAGCGACACCCTGCCCTCCTTCAGCCGCTCGAACAGCATGTAGGTGGTCATCAGCTTGCTCATCGAGGACGGCGGCATCAAGTCGTCGGCGTTCTTCTCGAGCAGCACCGCGCCGGTGTCATAATCCAGCAGCAAGGCTTGGCGGGCGGCGGTTTCAATGGGCTCGGCCTGCGCGGCGGCGCCCCAGACGACGACCAGGATGGCCAGCAGGGAAAGCGGAAAGCGGTGCATGATTCCTCGGGACTCGGTCGAAACTCGTGTGGCTATACGGCGGCATTGCGCCGCAAATATGGCGTCAGTCGACGATGATGCGCGCTTCGGTATGACCCGCGCGGATCACCGAATCAAGAGCGCGGTCGGCGACGTCCACCGTTTCAAAGGGCCCCAGCCGCACTCGATACATGTCCTTGCCGTTGACCACCGCCTGCATGATGCGCGCCTGGCCCAACCCCGTCAGCAAGGCGGTCAGACGGTTGGCGTTGTCGAATCGCGAGAACGAGCCGGCCTGGACGTAGATGCGGGTGTCGCGCACCGGCTCGGAGCGCATGCTGCGCTCCAGCGGTTGGGCGAGCACGGCGGGGACCGGTCGCGCCTGCTGCGGCGGATCTTGCCGCTGCGGCGCTTGGGCGGGCGGCGGCGGGCTTTCCTGGCGGGGCTTGTCGGCGCGCGGCGGCGGGG
>JADFZP010000534.1 GCA_015232485.1 Alphaproteobacteria bacterium | reverse complement strand
CGATCAGGCGTTGGCCTGCCGCCTGCCCGGGCGGGGGCCGATCGTGGTCTCCCCCAGCGGTGGACTGGACAGTTCGGCGATCGCCGCGACGGCGGCGAGGCTGGCGCCCGGCCGGGTGCGGGCGGTGACCCTGGCGCCGCCCGAGGGGATGCCGCTGATTTATCCTCCGGGATTCCACGGCGACGAGCGGCCATTCGTCGCCGCCCTGGCGGCGATGACGCCGGGCCTCGCTCTCGAGATTTCGAGCCGCCGCGGGATCGACCCGATCGAGTGCGATCCGACGCCGCTGTTCCGGGCGACGATGGCCCCGGTGACCCATTGCGGCGCGCTGGGTTGGTTTCTGCCGGCCTATCGGCGGGCCGCCGAACTGGGCAGTCCGGTTCTGCTGACCGGAGACGGCGGCGAAGGCGCGATCACGCATGACGGTCTGGATATTCCCGGGCATCTGTTCCTGCGCGGGCGGTGGTGGCGTCTGCTTGCCGAACTGCGCGGATTGGCGCGGGAATCGGGCCTGTCTTTACGACACCAGTTCCGCTCGTCCGCGCTGGCCGCGCTCGACCCGCGCCGCGTGGTCTGGCCGGCGGTGGCGGACTCCCAGTCGCGGCCGGTGCACCGTTCGCGGATCGTGCCCGAAAGCGTTTTCGCGCGCCGCATCCTGTCCGGCGCTCAGACGGCCAGCCCATATTGGGATCGCCGGGTGATCGCCTTTTGCGCCGGCTTGCCCCGCGATCTGTTCTTGCGCGACGGGGTGCCGCGCGCCTTCGCCCGGCGCCTGTTCGCCGATCGGCTTCCCAAGGCCATCCTCGACAACCGGCGGAAGGGCCATCAATATCCCGAAGCGTTTCATTTGACCACGGCGCGCCGCGCCGGATTGGCCGCCGAAATCGAGGAACTGGCGGCCTCGCCGTCGGCGTGTCGGGTGATCGACGTGGCGCGCCTGCGACGCCTGCTCGCCGAATGGCCGGTCGAGAGCGGCCCCGTCCCCTGGGCGGCGGCGCGCGACTATGTCTCGGGACTGTCGGTCGCGCTGACCATGGGGCGGTTTCTCCGCTGGGTCGAAGGCGGGGCGGAATGAAGCGGATGCTGCCGATCCACATGGACCGGCGGAGCGACGTTCCGTCGCTGGACTGGATCGATTTCACCGGCGAGCGTCTGATCGGCCCGTTCTTCGACGACGACGTGCTGCGTGTCGGCCGGTCGCGGCCGGTCGTCCGCACGCCCCTCGACGATCTTCACACGATGGGCCAGGCGCTGCCGGCCGGCGAGATCGCCGGATTCATTTTCCACATGTCGCGTTGCGGCTCGACATTGCTGGCCCGGATGTTGGCCCAACTTCCGGAAACAATCGTGCTGTCCGAGCCGCAGCCGATCCTCGTCGCGTTGCCGCTTCCGGGCACCGCGCGGCGCTGCCTTCCTCTGCTCGGAGGGCTGCTGCGGGCCTATGCCCAGCGCTCGGCCGGAACCGGCTCGCGGTTGATCGTCAAATTCGGTGCCCGAGACGCCGCCGCGCTGGGCTTCGTGCGCGCGAACTGGCCGCGGGTGCCGGTGGCGTTGGTGATCCGCGATCCGATCGAAGTGATGGTGTCCAACCTGCGGGAGCCCGCTCCCTGGCTCCGGGCCGCGGCGCATCCCCTGATGGCGGCGGCGACCACCGGGCTGCCGCCGGAGGAATTCCACGATGTGGATCGCGAGACCTTTCTAGCGCGGTCATTGGGGCTGTTCTGCGAACAGGCTCTCGCCAACCGCGAGGCGCCGTTCGTCGCCGTCGATTACACCGCCCTTCCCTGGCGCGGTTTCCATGCGGTCGCCGACCTGTTCGGGCTGACGGTCGACGCGCGGGCGCGCGCGGCGATCGTCGATCTGGTCGGTTGGCACGCGAAGTCGCCGAACCGGCCGTTCGAGCCGGACGCCGCGCGGAAACGATCCGTCGCCACCTCCGCGATGATCGCGGCGGCCGAACGTTGGGCACTGCCGGCCTATCGGCGACTCGCCTCGATCGCCGTGCGCGGATGACGATGAAGGGGCGACCGCCTCGACGGTGGAATAGCCGCCGCGACGTCATATCTTTACGCGTCGCCGCATTTCATTGTAGGTTGACCAAAGGCTTGTGTGTGAGGAGCGGATCATGTCGCGGTTGCCGCCGGAACGCGAGGAACGACAAATCGTCGCCGAGGAAGGCGCGCCGCGCGGGTGCGAGCGGCGACCTTGGGCTGCCCCTGTACTGAGCGTCGTCGTCATCGACGAGAGAACCTGGGGGGCCGGGAGCGCAAGCAATTGGGATGGGGTCGGTTTCATTTCATAGACAGCGATCGTCTTGAAGGACGACCCCGCCCGCGAACGCGGCGCCTTCACCGCGTTCGCGCGCGATATCGTCGCGTTCGCCGGGCGTAGGCTGGTCGGGCTGGCGCTGCTCGCCATGCTGGCGGCGGCGGCCGAGGGCGCCGGGCTGCTGCTCCTCATCCCGATTCTTCATCTGCTGGGAGTGACCGGGCCGGCGTCCGAGGGCGGCGGCTCGATCGGGCTGGATGGCGCGCTCGGCCTTTACGTGGTCCTGGTCGCGGCGGCGGCGCTGGTGTTGGCGGCGCGCGGCATCGCGGTCGGCGCGTTGCGCTCGGATTATGGCGACGATCTGCGGCGGCGGCTGCACGACGCGCTGCTGCGCATGGAATGGCGCGCCTATGCCCGTTTGGCCGGAGCCGAGGCCACCCATGCGATGACCGGCGAGGTGGCGCGCGCCACGCAGGGCGTCGATCTCCTGCTGCGGGCGGCCGGCTGGGCGGTCGAGATTCCGGTGCTGCTGGCGGTGGCGCTGCGTCTGTCGCCGGCTTTGACGGCGGCCTCG
>JADFZP010000533.1 GCA_015232485.1 Alphaproteobacteria bacterium | reverse complement strand
GGGCTGGTCGCTGGCCGAGGCGGCGAGGGCTTGGGCGCTGCTGGCGGCGTCGCCCGTCGAGGTGCCGCCGCTGTTCCGCACCGGCGACACCGCCGAGCGGGTCGCCATCTTGAAATGTCTGGCGCTGCTGCCCGATCCCGCCGCCCATGTCGGGCTGGCGGTCGAGGCGCTGCGCAGCCACGTCCAGGACGTGTTCGAGGCGCTGGCCTGCGACAATTCCTATCCGGCGGCTTGGCTGCCCGAGGCCAATTTCAATCAGATGGTTCTGAAGGCGCTGTTCACCGGGGCGCCGCTTTCGCGGGTGCGCGGGTTGTCCGATCGGCTCAACCCCACGCTGGTCCGCATGTGTGTGGACTACGCGGCCGAGCGGCGCGCCGCCGGGCGCGTCGTGCCGCCCGACATCGCCCTGATCACCGGAGGTCCGCCGTGAAACTGTTCGATCCGCACATCCACATGACCTCGCGCACCACCGACGACTATCAGGCGATGCGCGACGCCGGCATCGTCGCGGTGGTCGAGCCGGCCTTCTGGGTCGGCCAGCCGCGCACCCATGTCGGCACCTTCGAGGACTATTTCCTGTCGCTGGTCGGCTGGGAACGCTTCCGCGCCAGCCAGTTCGGCATCCACCATTTCTGCACCATCGGCCTCAATCCCAAAGAGGCCAACAGCGCCGAGCTGGTCGAGGGCGTGATGGCGCTGCTGCCCCGCTATCTGGAAAAGGACGGCGTGGTGGCGGTCGGCGAGATCGGCTTCGACGACCAGACGCCGGCCGAGGAGCGCCTGTTCGCCGAGCAGCTTGAACTGGCCCGCATCCACGGCCTGCCGGTGCTGATCCACACCCCCCACCGCGACAAGAAGGCCGGCACCGAGCGCAGCCTGGCCGTGGTGCGCGACTGCGGCTTCCCCGAGGGGCGGGTCTTGATCGACCACAACAACGAGGAGACCCTGCCGCTGGTTCTGGCCACCGGCTGCTGGGCGGGGCACTCGATCTATCCCAACACCAAGATGGACGAGAACCGCATGGTGGCGCTGGTCCGCCGCTTCGGCGCCGAGCGGATCATCGTCAACAGCGCCGCCGATTGGGGGGTCAGCGATCCCCTCAAGGTGCCCAAGACGGCGCGCGCCATGCGCGAGGCCGGCATCTCCGAGGCCGAGATCCGGACCATCTTCTGGCTCAACCCGGTGTTCTTCTTCGCCCAGAGCGGCCGCCTGCTGCTCGGCGACGTGGAAACCCCGGCCGAGATCGACCAGCGGCGGCTGTGGGAGGGCAATTCCGTGCTGCGCGGCCAGACCCCCGTGGTGGGCGCCTAAGGATGCGGCGCACCGTCGTTCTCGACGTGGTCGGCCTGACGCCCGCCTTGCTCGAGCACGCGCCGGTGTTGCGCGGACTGGCGGCGCGCGGCGCGATGCGGCCCTTGCGGCCGGTGCTGCCGGCGGTGACCTGTTCGGCGCAGTCCAGCTTCGTCACCGGGCTGCCGCCGTCCGGGCATGGCGCGGTGGGCAATGGCTGGTATGTCCGCGACCTCGCCGAGATCATGTTCTGGCGCCAGTCCGACGCCCTGGTGCAAGGCGAGAAATTGTGGGAGATCGCCAAACGCCGCGACCCCGACTTCACCTGCGCCAAGCTGTTCTGGTGGTACAACATGTACGGCGCGGTCGATTGGGCGGTGACGCCCCGGCCGATGTATCCGGCGGACGGCCGCAAGATCCCCGATCTGCACACCCGCCCCGCCGATCTGCGCGACGAGTTGCAGAACCGGCTGGGGCGCTTTCCGCTGTTCCACTTCTGGGGACCGATGGCCGACATCCTGTCCAGCCGCTGGATCGGCAAGGCGGCCTTGCAGGTTTTGGCGACCCGCCGCCCGACGCTGACCCTGGTCTATCTGCCGCATCTCGACTACGACCTCCAGCGCCTTGGCCCCGACGATCCGCGCATTCCCGGCGCGGTGGCCGAGATCGACGCGGTCTGCGCCGAGATCGTCGAACACGCCGAGGCTGGCGGCGCCCGAATCGTGGCGCTGTCGGAATACGGCGTCACCGGCGTGTCGGGCGCCGTCTATCCCAATCGCGCCCTGCGCCGCGCCGGCTTGCTGGCGGTGCGCGACGAGATGGGCCGGCAATTGCTCGACGCCGGGGAAAGCGAGGCCTTCGCGGTCTGCGATCATCAGGTGGCCCACGTCTATGTGCGCAACCCGGCGCGCCTGCCCGAGGTGGCGGCCCTGCTGTCGGGGCTGGACGGGGTCGAGCGGGTGCTCGACGCCGAGGGCAAGCGGGCCGAGGGACTGGATCACCCGCGGGCCGGCGATCTGGTGGCGATCAGCCGCGCCTCGCGCTGGTTCGCCTATTACCACTGGCTCGACGACCGGCGCGCCCCGGATTACGCGCGCACCGTCGACATCCACCGCAAGCCCGGCTACGACCCCGCCGAGTTGTTCATCGATCCGGCGCTGCGCCTGCCCAAGCTGCGCATCGCCAGCCGCCTGCTCGGCAAGACGCTCGGCTTCCGCACCCTGATGGACGTGATCCCGCTCGACGCCTCGCTGGTCCGCGGCTCGCATGGGCGCCGTCCCGACACGCCGGCCGAAGGCCCGCTGATCATCAGTTCGGAACCCGATCTGCTGCCCGAGGGTTCCGTCGACGCCACCCAGGTGCGCGACATCCTGCTCGCCCACGTCTTCGATCTCCAACCGGCCCGCGCATGAGACGCGCGGCCATCCTGCTGCTCATCCCCCTGCTGGCCGGGTGCTACGGCGTCAGGCCGTCCGAGGGGGCGGGGCAGGTGGCGCCCACCGCCCAGACCCGCCGGGTCGACGCCGCCGCCCGGTGGCGGCGCGCTTCGATCCGTCGGGC
>JADFZP010000532.1 GCA_015232485.1 Alphaproteobacteria bacterium | reverse complement strand
TCACCCCCGCCGCGCCGCGATCAGGCCGTCCACGGCGCGGCCCTGATACAGCGGAATGCCCAGCCCCTGTCCGTATTCGATGGCGGACACCGTGTCGCAGTGGCACAGCACCACGCGGCTTTCGCGGCAGCGGTCGATGACGCCGCGCAACTGGTCGCGGGCGGTGGGATCGCCCTCCCGCATCTCGGGAATCCAGTTCACCTTCAGAATGTCGAAATCGAGGTCCTGAAGCCGGATATACGGCGTGATCAGGTGGCTGAGCCCATCCAGCGCCACGATGTAGCCCATGGCGCGGGCGCGGTCGCGGGCCACCAGGCAGGCGCCGATGTCGGCCAGCGCGTCCATGCGCGCGAATTCCAGCACCACGCCCTGGCGCCGCTCGCCGATCGCCTGGTCGAAGGCGGCGAAGTCCTCGGACAGCACCGTCGAAACGTTGAGATTGAGCCCGAACGCCGCCATCGGCAGCAGTTCCGGCCGCCCGGCCAGCAAGGCGAGCGCCCGCCGGTCGAGCAGCCGCGTGACGTGCTGGAACAGATAGGCGTCGCCCATCAGCTTGAGCCCCGGCAGCAGCCGCGCCTGGAGATCGCCGATCGAGACGTAAAGCTCGTGATAGACCGGCAGCGGCCCGCCATCCGCCATGTCGCAAACCGGCTGGCGGCGCAGCAGCAGCGAGATGTCGGCTTCCTCGAACAAGCCTGCGAAGCGGTTGAAGCTGGCCAGACTGGGCTCCAGCGCCTCGTCGGCCGGGGTTCCCCCTTGGCGGTCGGCCAGCGCCCGCTCGGCCAGTTCGACGAAGCGGTGGTGGTCGACGGCCAGATCGTACCAGGTGGCGAAGGCGCGCTCCTCGGCCGCGTCGGATTCGACGTTGGGCAGGTCGAGCAGCCGACGCACCCCCAGGATGGCGCCCTGCGCCGCCTCTTCCCCCGGCGCGCCGTCATAGGCCAGCACCACGTCGCGCGAGCGCAGCACGAACAGCTTGCCCTTCAACTGCGTCGCCACGGCGGTGAAGCTGTTGATGGCGAAGACATACGAGTCGTAGCCCCGCTCGGCGGCCCGCGCCAGATGGACGTGAACCGCCGCCGCCCGCCGCCGGCCGACCGCCGCCTGCCGGGCGAAGGCCAGCATCTCCTGCTCGTCGTTTCGCGTTTTGCGTTCCAGCCGCCGCGCCGTCGTCATGTCCGATCCCCCCACCCGCGCGGCCACTCTATACCGGGGCGATGCCCCACTCAAGGCGTGGCAAGCTCGCTTCCAGGCGTGCAAGGCTGGCTGCCATCTGGCGGATGGCGGCCGAGGGGGAGACCGGCCTTTCGCGCGGGGTCTTGCCAAACCCGCCCATTGGCACGAAGATTGCGCCGCCCCGCCAAACCGTCTTCCCATTTCTGGAGGAAACCATCATGCGCCGTCTGTCCTTCGCCACCGTCGCCGCGCTCGCCACGCTCTCTTTGGGCGCCGCCGCCGGCGCGCACGAGGGGCACGGCGCCATGCCGGTCAGCCCGCTCGACCACCTGCTGTTCGACCACGGCCTGATGCTGGGCGTCGCCACCTTGGTTCTGGCGGCCAGCGGCTGGGCGGTCTCGCGCCTTCTGCGCGGTCGCGCCGCGCGGGCCTGAGGGCGAAAAGGGCGCCGTGCTTGCGTGACGGGGCGGCGCCCGTCTAAGATTCCGCCATGTCCGCTTCCGACTTCACGGTGCTTTGGCTACAGGCCGGCAGTTGCGGCGGCTGCACCATGTCCGCCCTGGCGGCCGACGATGTCGGATTCCTTGCGGCGCTTGAACGCTTCGGCGTTCGCTTCCTGTGGCATCCCGGCCTGAGCGAACAGGATGGCGCCGATGTGGTGGCGCTGCTCGATTCGGTGCGCGACGGCGGCCAGCGCCTGGACGCCCTGTGCGTCGAGGGCGCCGTGCTTCGCGGACCCGCCAACACCGGACGCTTCCAGATGATGAGCGGCACCGGCCGGCCGATGGCCGATTGGGTGCGCGACCTCGCGGCGCGAGCCCGCAACGTGCTGGCGGTGGGCAGTTGCGCGGCGTTCGGCGGCATGCCCACGGCCAGCGACAATCCGACCGACGCCACCGGCCTGCAATGGCTGGCCGGCGAGACCGGCGGCGTGCTGGGCGAGGGCTTCCGCGCCGGCTCGGGCCTGCCGGTGATCAATCTGGCCGGCTGCGCCCCGCATCCCGGCTGGATCGTCGAGACCCTGGCGGCGCTGGCGCTGGGCGATTTCGACTTGGCCGACCTCGATTCGCTGGCCCGGCCGCGCTTCTACGCCGACCATCTGGCGCATCACGGCTGCGCCCGCAACGAGTTCTACGAGTTCAAGGCCGCCGCGACCCGCCCGTCCGAGCGCGGCTGCATGATGGAGAATCTGGGCTGCAAGGCCACCCAGGCGCCCGGCGACTGCAATCTGCGCCGCTGGAACGGCCATGGAAGCTGCACCGACGCGGGCTATGCCTGCATCCGCTGCACCGCGCCCGGCTTCGAGGAGCCCGGCGCGCCCTTCCTGGAGACGCCCAAGCTGGCCGGCATCCCCGTCGGCCTGCCGGTCGACATGCCCAAGGCCTGGTACGTGGCGCTCGCCGCCTTGTCGAAATCGGCCACTCCGGCGCGGGTGCGGCGCAACGCCGCCGCCGATCACGTCGTCGTGCCGCCGTCCTGCCGGCCGCCCAAGCGATGAGCCGCCTGATCGTCGGCCCCTTCAACCGCGTCGAAGGCGATCTGGAGATCCGGCTGGAGGTCGAGAACGGCCAGATCCGCGAGGCCTTCGTCGGCGCCCCCCTGCATCGCGGCTTCGAGCAAATCCTGGCCGGCCGCCCACCCCTCGACGCGCTGGTGGTGGCGCCGCGCATCTGCGG
>JADFZP010000531.1 GCA_015232485.1 Alphaproteobacteria bacterium | reverse complement strand
GTCAAGAGGCGAGGCATCGCGCAATCCCGTCAAGCCGACGCGCCACGCGCGCCTTCGTCATCGTATGCGCGTACTTTCAATCGCGCAACACGCGCCGGGGCGTCGCCACCTTCGACGGCCCGCGTGCGGCCACCGCCTCGGCGGCGATCTCCAGCGCGATCCGGTCGAGCCCCCGCAACGCCGCGACCTCCCAAGGCGAGGGGCCGCGGCCGGTCAGCCTGGCCCACGCCTCGATCTCGACATGCCCGACCGGCGCCGGCCCGAAGCCGGTGCCGCCGCGCGCCGCGTTCAGTTCGCAAAACCAGTCCCACAGATGGCCGACCGCCGCCGGCAACTCGGGTGGGTCGAGTTGCGCCGGTGTCGCGCCGGTCTGCCGCGCCAGGGCTTCGAGATGCTCGCGCAGGGGCCGCCCGTCGGGCTGGCGACGGGCCAGCCCGAGTTGATGGCGCGCGAAAGCCTCGAGGCCCTCGATCAGTTTCCCAGGTAGTTGGCCCGGTCGGCGACGAAGTCGTCGGCCTGCTCACGCACCCAGGGCAGCCGCTCGTAAAGATGGCGGGCGTTGGCCGGGGTGCAGTCCAGCGCCTTGCCGTCGATCACCACGCCGGTCCAGGCCAGGGTGCAGCGGGCCAGCATCTCCAGCGCCTCGACCTCCAACTCCTCGGCGGTCAGCTTGGCCTTGCCGCGCGCCGCCAGACGGCGGTTCGAGACGATCCGCTGGGCCTTGCGCCAGGCCTCGGAATCCTGGCCGGCCAGGGTGATGGCGACCGCTTGCCCCTCGGAATCGAGCAGCGGCTGGCGGGTCGCCGGGTGAAGCAGCGTCATGGCGGCGCCGCGATTGGCGCAGGCGGCGGTGTCGAGCGAAGCGAGATCGATCATGGAAATCCTCGGTCGGTTGGAAGGGGGAAGGCGCGTCAGGCGTTCGAGACCTGGACGCCGATGGTGGTCTTGTCCCAGGCGGTGCCGGCCCCGCCATCGGCCTTGAGCAGGGCCTGGAAGGGAAGCTGGATGGGCAGCCCCTGCTCGCCCTGGCCGGTGATGTCGCCGCTGGTGAATTTCAGCCGCGGCAGGTGGATGGCCACGAAGCCGCCGGTACCACCCGGCTCGTTCAGCACGACATGCAGCGACACCTCGTCCTCGTCGAGGAAGTGCTTGAGCAGCGTGCCGCCGGTCAGGAAGGCGGTCAGATTGCCGGTCACGTTGGTGCGGCCGTAGAACACGTCGGGGGTGGTGTTGGCGCCCACCACCGCCTCGGCCTTCAGGCCCAGCGCGATGGTGAGGTCCAGCCCGGTGACCACGCCGACATCGACGCCGGCCACCCGCAGCACGCCATCGACCGCCGCCAGCACGCCGGTCGTGGTGGCCGGAGCCGGAGCGGTGAACCACGGCGCCGCCGCGTCCTCCAGCAGCTCCATGTCCTTGCCGGTGACGCCGAAGGTGACCTTGGCGACCCCCGAGGGCGGCAGCGACAGCCGCATCTCGCCGATCCGGCAGCCGGTGAAGACCTGGCTGAAGTCGACGTCGTTGTAGACATGCTCGATGGCGAACGAGCGCGCCACCACGCCGGTGGTCAGCTTGCGACCGACCACCGCGCACGAGCAGGCCTCGTCGTCCACCGCCACGTCGGCGCCGGGCGCCTCGGCCACCGTCATCACGGTGGCGGTCAGGCCGACGACGCGCAGATTGCGTCCGTCGATGCCCGCGTCGAGATTGGCGAAGCGCACCACGTCGCCGATCTTGAAGCCGTCGGTCAGCCACGAGCCGCCGGCCCGGGTGAAGGTCTTGCCGGCATCCGAGACGGTGACGCCCGTGCCGGACCCGGCGATGAAGCCCACCCCCGCCGCCCAGGTGCCGCGCAACGCGGCCTCGACGAAATCGTCGTAGGTGGACAGGCTCAGCTCGCCCTCGATCGAGCCCTCGACCCGGCGCGCGCCGTGGCGGAAGTCCTGGATCTGGAAGTCCGAGCGCACCTCGTTGGGCTGATAGCTCTCCTTGCGCAGGTTGATCGAGGACGCGGTGCGGCGGATGATCCGCCCGCCCCCCGCATCCGGCTTCAGCCCGAACGAGGCCTCGGCCTCATAGGCGACGTCGACGGCAACGCCGGTTTGCAGCGTCATGATGGGATCTCCTGTTGGTGTGGTGGATTTGGGTGACCACGCGCCGCTTGGCGCGCTTTGCCGCCCTGGGCGGCGAAGGATCGGCGGCGGCCAAGCGGCCGCGAGGCGAGCCGATTCATCGGCTCGCCGGTCTCACAGTCTCTGGAGGAAAAGCTATCTTACGACCCGGAACGATGCGGGGCGGGTCGTTCCGGGATGGCCGCCTTCGGTCCTCGACCGACGAAGAGGGATCAGTCGATGGGCGGGGGTATATGGTGTGATTCGATATCGAGGACGATCAGCGTCAGCGCCACCCAGGAAAAGCACGCGATGACGGCGGCGAGTCCCCACGAAAACCACGACCGGCAATAGCCCTTCGGCCGCGCGAGGCATCCCCAGATGGCGCAGATGACGTCAAGACCAGCGACCAGCGGCGCCTGCGCGAGTGTAAAGTAGAATACGAGCTTAAGCGTCCGCTTGAGCCAGGGAACAGCGGCGATCCATTCCCCAGCGTAAGCAAACAAGGACCCGAACAGAAAAGGCGCGAGCCCCGCGACGACCGACCAGATCAGCAGCGGCTTCGCAAGCCGTTCGGGCAACATGCGCCAACCCATCCACATTTCCGCCCCGCTCCGTTACGGTCCAGCCATCAAAAGTCGGTCATCACCAGCGCGCTTGGTTAGCGCCGCTATGCGAGCCGGGACGCTCCGGGTTCGGAGGCGAGCGCTTCTAGTCGAGGAGCGGCGGCCGGAAGTAACGGAAC
>JADFZP010000530.1 GCA_015232485.1 Alphaproteobacteria bacterium | reverse complement strand
CTGCCGTTGCGCTCGCTGGCCTTCAGCGGCGGCGCCGCCGCCCATCTGCTGGCCGGCATCCTGATCGAGCCGCCCCGCGGCCCCGCCGTCGAGACCGAGCATTGCGCGTGGCCGGCGCTCGCCGCATGGATCGAAGCCAACACCCCGGCGCCGCCCGGCGGAGTGCTGTTCACCTATCTGTTCACCGGCTCGGAAATGGTGTGGCGCACGCGCTGGAACGTGGTCGGCGCGCCCTATGCCAACGCCCGCTCGCTGGCCGACACCGCCGCCTTTTTCGGAGCCCGCGACGATTCGGCCGCGGAAGCGGTGGCCGAGCGGCGCGGCGCGCGGCTGGTCGCCCTGTGCCCCTCGTCCATCGAGGCGCGCGACTACGGGCCGGGCACCCTGCACAAGCGCCTGACCGAGGGGGAACTCCCCGCTTGGCTCAAACCGGTCGCCCTGCCCGGCGACCTGGGCCGCGACTTCCTGCTCTTCGCGCGATGATACCGTCCTCTCCACTCGTCATGGCCGGACTTGATCCGGCCATCCACGCGGCTCCGCAGGAACAGCCTTGGAAACAATGGCATGGGCGGTGACACGTGGATGCCCGTGTCAAGCACGGGCATGACGGCGAAGGGTCGGTGCCGACTTTTCCGCTGTTATGATCGTCGAAGCCGCCATTGCGGCGGCGGCCAAGGGCGCCGAAGGCGCCCGCCCGGCGAGGGACGAACATAAAAACGTTAAAGCGTGATGCACGCTTCGTGCATCACGCTTTAATTAACCTCGGGCCAGCAGTTGCAGGCGGGTCCAGTCGCGAATCATGATGTTGGGGTGTTTGCGTTCGACGATGCCTTCGCGGGCCAATTCGCCGATCGCCTGGGCGACGCGGTCGCGGGTGGTGCCGGCCCAACTCGCCAGCTCCTTGTGATTGGGCGCGTTGGGGATGTAGCGGCCGCTGGGGCGGCGCGGATCGGGCTGGGCCAGGCGGACCAGCTCGACATAGATGCGTTGCGGCTCGGTCAGGGTCGCGAGTTCGGTGACGCGGGCGTCGAGGGTGCGGATGATGCGGGCGAAGCGTTCCAGCACGCGCAACGCGATCACCGGGTATTTCATCATGATCTCAAGGAAGCGCGAGCCGTCGATCCAGGCCAGCACGGTGTCGTCGATCGCCACCACGCGGGCCGAGCGCGCCTTGCGATCGATCGCCGCCAGCTCGCCGAAGTAGTTGCCGGCCGGGATGGTGGCCAGCGCCACCTCGCGGTCGGAATGCATGTAGCTGAGGATTCGCACCGTGCCGCTGACCACGAAATAGACGTCCAGGCAGTCGCTCTCCTGGTCGAAGACCAGCTCTCCCTGGGCGAAGCTGGCCCACTGGGCCGACTCCTCGATGTCACGGACGGCCTCCGGCGGAAGCCCCGTGAACAAGTCCACGTTGTGCAGTTCCCCCTTCGAGGGTTCCACTGTGCGGTTCTCCGTCGCTGAATGTCGCACAGTAGCGCCCCGCGATGCCCGAGATCAAGGCTAGGCATTTTGAGGAAATTGGGCGATAACCGCCGCTTCCTTGGACGAGCCGCCAGAGGTCGCGATGATTCCCCGCTACAGCCGCCCCGAAATGGTCCGCATCTGGGAACCGGAAACCAAATTCCGCATCTGGTTCGAGATCGAGGCGCATGCCTGCGACGCGCTGGCCGAGCTGGGCGTCATCCCCAAGGACGCCGCCAAGGCGATCTGGGAGCGCGGCGCCTTCGAGGTCGACCGCATCGACGAGATCGAGCGCGAGACCAAGCACGACGTCATCGCCTTCCTGACCAACGTCGCCGAGCATGTCGGTCCCGAGGCGCGCTTCCTGCACCAGGGCATGACCTCGTCCGACGTGCTGGACACCTGCTTGGCGGTACAACTCGCCAAGGCCGCCGACATCCTGATCGCCGACGTCGACGCCCTGCTGGCCGCCCTTGAGCGCCGCGCCCGCGAGTTCAAGGACACCGTCTGCATGGGCCGCAGCCACGGCATCCACGCCGAGCCGGTCACCATCGGCCTGAAATTCGCGGGCTTCCACGCCGAGTTCCAGCGCAATCGCGAGCGTCTGGTGGCGGCGCGGCGCGAAATCGCCACCTGCGCCATCTCGGGCGCCGTCGGCACCTTCGCCAATGTCGACCCCTTCGTCGAAGCCCACGTCGCCGGCAAGCTGGGGCTGGAGATCGAGCCGATCTCGACCCAGGTCATCCCGCGCGACCGCCACGCCATGTTCTTCGCCGTCCTGGGCGTGGTGGCCAGCTCGATCGAGCGGGTCGCCGTCGAGATCCGCCACTTGCAGCGCACCGAAGTCCGCGAGGCCGAGGAATACTTCTCGCCCGGCCAGAAGGGCTCGTCGGCGATGCCGCACAAGCGCAACCCGGTGCTGACCGAAAACGTCACCGGCCTCGCCCGTCTGGTGCGCGGCATGGTCGTGCCGGCCATGGAGAACGTGGCGCTGTGGCACGAGCGCGACATCTCGCATTCCTCGGTCGAGCGGATGATCGGCCCCGACGCCACCATCACCCTGGACTTCGCGCTGGCCCGCCTGACCGGCGTGATCGACAAGCTGGTGATCTATCCCGACGCGGTCCAGAAGAACCTCGACATGCTGGGCGGGCTGGTCCATTCGCAGCGCGTGCTGCTGGCCCTGACCCAGGGCGGAATGAGCCGCGAGGAGGCCTATGCGGCCGTCCAGCGCAACGCCATGGAAGTCTGGCACGGGCGGGGCAACTTCCTGGACCTGCTGAAGGCCGACGCGGCGGTCATCGCCCACGTCCCGGCGGCGAAGCTCGAAGCGCTGTTCGACCTCGCCTACCACACCCGCCATGTCGGCACGATCTTCGAGCGGGTGTTCGGGAAGGCTTGAAGCCTT
>JADFZP010000529.1 GCA_015232485.1 Alphaproteobacteria bacterium | reverse complement strand
AGGCTCCGCCGCCGCCCGAGCTTCCGCCGGCGCCCACCGTCAACGCCACGCCGGCGAGCGGCCGGGCCGCCGCGCGATCGAGGCGAGGTGACGGCGGTCACTGAGGGGCGGCGGCGCGCCGCGCTAACATGGTCGCCTGAGCAATTCGGCCAGAGGTCGACATGATCCACCAGCAACAACGGCCGCGGCGCCTGATCGCCGCCTTGGGCAGGGACGAGTCGGGCGCCATCGCGCTGGTCGCCAGTCTGCTGGCCACGATGCTGCTGGCTTTCCTCGCCCTCTCGGTCGAAGTCGGCATGTGGTACAAGGCCAATCGCCAATTGCAGACGGCGGCCGATGCGGCGGCCTTCGCCGGAGCCTTGGAACGGGCGCGCGGCAACACCGCCGGATACGAGCAGGTGGCCGAGGACGAGGCGGTGCGCAATGGCGCGGTGGCCGCCGACGTGACGGTCAATTCCCCGCCGGCCACCGGCACCTACGCCGCCAACGCGGTCGAGGTGCTGATCGATCATTCGGCGCAACTGCTGCTCTCATCGATGTTTCTGGCCCAAGCGCCGACCATTCATGTTCGCAGCGTGGCGGGGACCGTCACCTCGGGCGATTTCTGCGTGCTGGCCCTGAGCGGCACCGCCGCCGGCGCCGTCACGGCCACCGGCAACGCCAGCGTCGACATGTCGGGGTGCAGCATCGCGTCGAACTCGACCAGCGCGACGTCGATGCTGTTCGCCGGATCGTCCGATGTCGAGGCGCTGGGCGCTTCGGCGGCCGGCTCGATCTCGGGCGAGGAATCCCACCTCACCACCACCGACGGCATCCAGGAAAGCCAGCCCACCCTGCCGGACCCCTATGCCGGCCTGGAAGTGCCGGCCTTCGACCCGACCGACTGCCAGCCCCAGAATTCCTTCGGCCAGCATGACGGGCCGAACATCTCGCCCGGCGTCTATTGCGGCGGCCTGTCCTTCGGCTCGCAGGCCAACATCACCTTGCAGCCCGGCGTCTACATCGTCGATGGCGGAGATTTCGACGTGAACGGCCAAGCCACCATTTCCGGCGATGGCGTGACGATCATCCTGACCAGCAGCAGCGGCTCGGATTGGGGCGAGGTCCACTTCAATGGCGGGGCCGATGTCGATCTCACCGCGGACGATGATGGCGATTTCGCCGGGGTGGTGTTCTTCTCGGACCCCGACGCCGACGAACTCGAGGTCCATATCAACGGCGGCGCCGAAATGGCGATCACCGGCGCGATGTACTTTCCGACCGGCGCGGTGACTTACAACGGCAATTCCTCGGGAAGCAGCACCTGCACCCAGATCGTCGCCTTGACGGTCGAGTTCTCGGGCAGTTCCAGCATCGGCAGCAATTGCACCGGAGTCGGCACCCAAAGCATCGGCTATGCCAAACCCACGTTGCTGGACTGAGGCGGCCATGCGCTCGCGCCCATCTTCCCTCAGGCTTGGCGACCATGGCAACGCGGCCATCGAATTCGCCTTGGTGGTCCCCATCCTGCTGTTGATGGCCATCGCGGCGATCGATTTCGGCGGCGCCTTTTACCAGCGCATCCAGTTGGAGACGGCGGTGCGGGTGGGGGCCCACAAGGCGATCGACGACCAGACGGTGGCCACCATCGAAACGGTGGTCAAGTCGGCGACCAGCCTGACGGCCGCCGACCTGACGGTGACCGCCACCCAGTTCTGCGAGTGCTCGAACGGCACGACGGTGCTGTGTACCGGCACCTGCGCCGCCGGGCTGAACAAGAACTACCTGATGACCGTGACGGCGAGCAAAACCTACACGCCGATCTTCGACTGGCCCGACGCGGTCGAGCTTCCGGCGACGCTCGACGCGTCGGCCACCGTGCGGTACCAATGAGGGAGGCCGGCATGCCCCTGCTTTGTCGCCTCGCCGCCTGCCGACGCGGTTCGACCGCCGTCGAACTGGCGCTGATCCTGCCGGCCTTCCTGGCGGTGGTGTTCGCGGCGATCGAACTCAGCCGCTATGTCTGGACGCGGACCACCGTGCAGCACGCCACCGACGAGGCGGCGCGTTACGCCCTGGCCCATCCCACCGCGACCAGCGCCGCCATCGTCCAGGTGGCCAAGGACGCGGCGATCGGCCTGGACGCGAACGATCCCTGCCTGCTCGGCTTCACGGCGGCCGCCGATCCGGCGGATTCGACCTTCACGATCATCTCCACCTCGTGCACATTCCAATACATCCTGCCCGAGATGATCACCTATACCCTGATCCCCTACGGCGCCGACAGCATCACCGCCCGCGCCCGCGTGCCGAACGACTGATGGAGTGCTTGCCGATGCGCCGATCGTTCCTGCTGGGCTGCGCGCTGCTGCTCGCCTTGGCGCGCCCCGCCTTGGCCGCCGACCTCGAAGCGGGCAAGGCGGCGCTGGCCAAGGGCCAGTACGAGGCGGCGCTCAAGGAATTCCTGCCCCTCGCCATGGGAAACACCGCCGAGGCGGCGTTCCAGATGGGCCGCATCCTGGAGAACGGCTGGGGCCAGCCGGCCAGCGATTCCGCCGCCTGGGGCTGGTACAAGCGGGCCGCCGATTTGGGGCATCTCGACGCCCAGCACGCCGTCGCGCAGATGTTTCAAGAGGGTCGCGGCGTGCCGCGCAGCACCCGTCTCGCCCACAAATATTGGGAGATGGCGGCCAAGTTGGGCAGCGTGAAGGCCAAGGCGCGCACCGGCGCCATGGCGGTGGCCGGGCTGGGCCGCAAACGCAATCAGGCGCTGGGCATGAAGCTGCTGCAAGAGGCCGCGGCGGCGGGCGATCCCGAGGCGGTGGCGGTGCTCGACGGGCTCGCCGAGCGCGGGCTGGTGGCGGCGCCCGCGGCCGGCGACACCGACCCCA
>JADFZP010000528.1 GCA_015232485.1 Alphaproteobacteria bacterium | reverse complement strand
CCGGCCGGCCCGCCGAGCAGCGGCCCCAGATCGGCCGGCTCGAAGGCGAGTTGCTGCCCGGCCGCGTCAAGCGCCGCCTCGATCTCGGCGATCGGCGTGGCGGCGCGGGCGGTCAGCACCAACTCGGCCGGCTCGTAGGTCACGATCCCCGACAGCCGCGCCAGCTTGAGCATCGCGGCGGCCTGCACCGGGCGGCCATAGGCGCGCTTCGAGCCGGTGCCGCACAGCTCGACCGGCTGCTGGTTGGCGCAGGCCCAGGCCAGGCAGTCGACCAGTTGCTTCTCGTCCGATGGTTCCAGAAGGTCGCCCATTCTCAGAACCTCGGCAGATCGGGGAAGGGGACGTGTCCGCCCGTGACGCGCAGGCGGCCCAACTCGGCGCAGCGTTCCAGGGTCGGGAAGACCTTGCCGGGATTGAGCAAGCCGCCCGGATCGAAGGCGCATTTCAGCCGCTTCTGCTGGGCGAGGTCGTCTTCCGAGAACATTTCGGGCATCAGGTCGCGCTTCTCGACTCCGACCCCGTGCTCGCCGGTCAGCACGCCGCCCACCTCGACGCACAGGCGCAGGATGTCGGCGCCGAACGCCTCGGCCCGCTCCAACTCGCCCGGCTGGTTGGCGTCGAACAGGATCAGCGGGTGCAGATTGCCGTCGCCGGCATGGAAGACGTTGGCCACCCGCAGGCCGTATTGGCGGGACAGCTCGGCGGTGCGGGCCAGCACCTTGGGCAGGGCGCGCCGCGGGATGGTGCCGTCCATGCACAGATAATCGGGGCTGATGCGGCCGGCCGCCGGGAAGGCCGATTTGCGCCCGGCCCAGAATTTCAGCCGCTCCTCGTCCGATGTGCTGGCGCGCACCACGACGGCGCCATGCTTGCGCACGATCGCCTCGACCACGCCGATCAGGTGGTCGACCTCGGCCTCGGGGCCGTCGAGTTCGCAGATCAGCAGCGCCTCGACATCCAGCGGATAGCCGGCATGGACGAAATCCTCGGCGGCATGGATGGCCGGGCGGTCCATCATTTCGAGACCGGCCGGAATGATGCCCGCGCCGATGATCGCCGCCACCGCATCGCCCGCCGCCTCGTTCGAGGCGAAGCCCATCAGCAGGGCGCGCGCCGTCTCGGGCCGGCGCAGGATGCGCACCGTGACCTCGGTGACCACGCCAAGCAAGCCCTCGGACCCGGTGATGATGCCCATCAGGTCGTAGCCGTCGGCGTCCTGGTGCTTGCCGCCGATGCGGATCACCTGGCCGTCGGGCAGCACCATCTCGAGGCCGAGCAGGTTGTTGGTGGTCAGGCCGTATTTCAGGCAATGCACGCCGCCGGCGTTCTCGGCGACGTTGCCGCCGATCGTGCAGGCGATCTGGCTGGACGGATCGGGCGCGTAGTAGAAGCCGCGATGCTGGACGGCGCCGGTGATCGCCAGATTGGTGACGCCCGGCTGAACCACGGCGCAGCGGTTGTCCCAGTCGATCTCCAGGATGCGGTTGAAGCGGCCCATGCCCAGCGTCACCGCGTCGGCCAGCGGCAACGCGCCGCCCGACAGCGAGGTTCCCGCCCCGCGCGGCACCACCTTGACCCCGTTGGCGGTGCAAAAGGCCAGCACCTTGGCGACCTGCTCGGTGGTCGAGGGCAGCACCACGACCATGGGAAGCTGGCGATAGGCGGTCAGCCCGTCGCATTCATAGGGACGCATCTCGTCTTCGTCCGAGATGACCCCATCCGGAACGATTCGCTTCAGCTCTTGGACGAGTCCGGGACGCCGCGCCAACGTGGCGGCATCCGGTTCCGGCATGCGCAAACCCGACCTCCCGCCGCTTCCTCTCTCTTGGTATGACCACCTTAGAGATGGGCGACGCGAGGCGCAAGGGCAACGGGCGGCCGGAAACGCGAATGGCGCCCAGCGGGCGCCACCTGCGAAACGCTTCGGCCGAAGCCGGGAGGCGTCAGCCCTGACGGGCCTTGAAGCGCGGGTTGGTCTTGTTGATCACGTAAACGCGACCTTTGCGGCGCACGATGCGGCAGTTCTTGTCGCGCGCTTTGGCCGACTTCAGAGAATTGCGAACCTTCATGATCTTCGGACCTTGGCTGCGTTTGACGGAAAATCAGGAGCCGGGACCATACGCATGCGGACCCTCGCTGTCAACGCGGGAGTGTGGTAGAAAGGCTCCCGCGATTAACCCCTCATGGTTGGATAAAATCCCTCCTCATGGCCGCTTCCTCCGTGAATCATGTCTGCGAGGTCATTACAGATGAGAATCGAGAAGTTAGAAATCACAAACTTTCGCGGAATCGAACGTCTGGAAATGCAACAGCTCAAGGACTGCGTCGTTATAGCCGGGCAAAATGGGGCCGGAAAGTCATGTATATTCGATGCTATACGACTTTTGAAATCTTATTACGGTATGTACTTCACTGGTGAGCTGAATTCGTGGTTCAATGAATTTGGCATAGATTTTCAAAGGAACCCAGCAAAAACATCAATGATCCTACGCGACAAGGGTCAACCAGCAACAATACGGTGCGAATTTTCCTTTTCCGCGTCTGAAAAAACATATATCAAAGAACATGCATCACCTTATTATAACCCAAATATCATTTCGTCGGCTATCGCAACGCAGTCCTCTGGCGGCTACGCAACCAGCGGATCGTCATCATTCATCCTTAGCGCTCAGCCAGCTGCAGGACAAAAACTCAAAGTGTTACAACATGAGATTGAGCTAGACCGCGTAGTTGGTGAACTATCATTCAATTCTGAATGGAAACTTGTAAGCACAAAGCCATCGCCGTTACTTGAGTTTATATTCAGCCACTATATCGTACCGCATATCGGAGTTATAGACTATCACAGCGCACACAGAAATTATAGCCGCGAGG
>JADFZP010000527.1 GCA_015232485.1 Alphaproteobacteria bacterium | reverse complement strand
GTGGAGGTGGAACGAAGGGGACCGGGGACGGTGTGCTGATCGAGTCGACGGGTGTCTCAGTCATCGTGTTTCCGCCGCGAGCCATCGCCGCCCCGGCCATCCCAGATGATGTCGTGCTCGTTGGCGTTCTTGTGGCAGCGGACACAGTTCTCGTAGTCGCGGATTCCTTCCTCGCGGTGTTCCGAGGCGATCTTGGCGGGGCTGTGCTCGTGGCAGCCGTAGCAGGTGTAGGTCTTGTAGTCGGCGCCGGTGTGGCAGGTCGCGCATTTGACGTCGTGATCGCGATCCAG
The DNA here is from genome assembly GCA_015232485.1 of Alphaproteobacteria bacterium. GTDB lineage: Bacteria > Pseudomonadota > Alphaproteobacteria > Rhodospirillales > Magnetospirillaceae > JADFZP01. The sequence continues at coordinate 2,588 of JADFZP010000527.1, read as the reverse complement.
GGCGAACAGGCGGGAATGATCAAAGGTCGCCGGTTTCCAGCGTTCCTGGCTGTGACAGGTGGCGCAGGCTTGGTTCGCCTGCCGGTGCGCCGCGTCGACGGGAGCGGCGTGGCAGGTCGCGCATTGCTGACGGGTCGCCTCGTTCAGCATGGCGTGCGCGAAGCGCCCGGTCGCCGTGCTGTATTTCGCGACGCCCCGATGGTCGCTGTGGCAGGCGACGCACGACGCGCCTTTGAGCGTCTGGTGGAAGACTCCCTTGCCGGCGACGGTGGTGGCGACCGGAACGCCCTTGGTGGTGAACCGTCCGATTCGTTCGGGGGCGTGGCAGGACTCGCATCGTTTCGCCGGAGTGCCCAGGAACGGGTCATGGCAGGCGAAGCAATCGCCTTCTTGCGCCGCGTGGCCGGCGGTCAATTGACCGGGGCTGACCATCAGATGCGGGTAGACGAAGACCAGCACCGTGACGATGGCCAGATTCGCCAAGAGCACCGGAATGAGGATTCGGCTTTTCATCGCCAGTTCCACAGCAGAAGGATGGAAAGGACATGGCCGACCGTCAGCGCTGAAAAGGCGATGGTCACGGGGAAATGGACTTTCCGCCACTTCGCCATGGTGTCCAGGGTGGTCGCATCCCAAAAAATCTCGCGCTGAAGGTCACCGGCCGACAGCCCCCGCCGCTGGATGGCGGCCTTCTTTTCGACAAGGTGGCGCCGCCCGCGGTCGAGCAGGAACTTGCCCGTCAGACCGCTGCCGACATTGGCGAGCATCGCCAGCAAGGCCAACCAGGGCAGCACGGCGTTGAAATGCACCCCGGCGTGAACCAGGATCATCAGCGCTCCGCCCCAAGTGAGGAATTCGTGCAGGCGCAGGAAGACGCGTGGGTCTCCCGCCGCGATCAGACGTCGTTTGCGCAGCGAATACAGGAACGACAGCGCGATCAGCGCGACGCCGGGAATTCCCAACCACCGGCCGATCCAAACAAGTCCGGACAGGTGGAGCACAAGGTCGCCCAGAATGGTCGCGGCGATCAGCGCCGAGAAGGCGGCGATGAACGGGGCGATTTCCGAGCGCAGCAACGATCTTTCCATGGCGTCACGCCGACAGCACGAGGTTGGATTTGGGGCGGCCCAGGCACAGCAGGCACGTACCCGGTTCGGGATCGAAATCGGGGGAATGATCGTAGGTGACTTGGCCGCTCTCGATCCGGGTCTGGCACATGCCGCAGCCACCGGCGCGGCAGCCGGACTCGACGGGGATGCCGTTGGCTTCCGCCACCTCCAGAAGCGATCCGGCGCCCGGCGTCCAGGTCACGGTGCGCCGCGAGCGGGCGAAGGTGACGGTGAACGGGTCGCCACCCGGCGGCGAAACGTCGCTTGGGATGGCGCCGGACTCCAGGTTGGGCAGCGAGGCCGGTCCGAACGCTTCGTAATGGATGCGCGTCGACGGAACGCCCCAGTCGAGCAAGGCCGGAACCAGGCTCTCCAGCATGGCGCGCGGACCGCAGATGTGAAAGTCGAAGGGCTTCAGGGGCAATGACAGGCGCAGCAATCGGATGTCGACGTGGCCGCGGTGATGAAAGTCGCGTCCCTCGACGGCGTCGGCGTCCGGCCGGCTGTGGCAGAGATGCGGGTGGAACCGGGGATGCCGTTCAGCCCACTCGGCCAGGACTCCGCCCATGATCCGCTCGCGACCGTCACGGACACCGTGGAAAAACCAGATTTCGCGATCGGGGTTTTCGTGCAGGCAGGCGGCCGCCATGCTGAGCAGGGGCGTCACTCCGATCCCGCCGGCGATCAGGACGACCGGCCCGTCGCCGCGCGGGTCAAGGTGGAAGTGGCCCGATGGCGCCTTGACGTCGAGGATGTCGCCCTCGCGGACATGATCGTGGAAGTGGTTCGACGACAGGCCCGACGCGACGCGCTTGATGCTGACGCGCAGGGTGTCCATGCCCGGACGGTCGGACAACGAATAGCAGCGGACGATCGGCCGATCGGATCCCGCGACCGATAGCCGGAAGGTCAGGAACTGACCGGGAAGAAAGGAGGGTACCGCCCCACCATCGGCCGGTGCGAGACGGAACGAGCAGACCGACCCGGCGAGATCTTCGATCGTTTTCGTGGTCACCCGGAAGGGACGGTAGCCGGTCCACGCCGGTTGGACGACGGTGGCCGCGGCCGCGGGGCGGGCCGGGACGTCACTGGCGCGATCAAGCAATTCCTCGTAAGCCAGCCAGTGCTTCCGAAACGCCACTAGCGCGGCAACGCCGACTTGCAGGACGATTCCAAGGAGAATCAGGGCAAATAGACTGAGGGTGGTCATGCGAAAAGCCCCTGGGCTGACGATGACCACCATAGAAAGGTCCACATGAACGCGGTCTGAACGAGAAATTAGGAAAGTCTACTCCGCGATTGCCAGCGCCCACACGTTCTTGCCCAGCACGGGATGCAGGACCAAATCGCCGACCTGGCTGATCGGGAACAGCACCCGGTCGTAGAATCGCACGGCGGCGGGATCTAAGCGGCCGTCGCGGCGCAGGATGCGGTAGGCCAGGGCGGCGGCGGCGCCCAGGCTGTCGGCGTAGCGGCAGC
>JADFZP010000526.1 GCA_015232485.1 Alphaproteobacteria bacterium | reverse complement strand
GATGGCGAGGCCCAGCCCGGTGCCGCCGCCGGTCGCCACCCCGACCTCGGTCTGCTCGAAGGGCTGGAAGATGGTGTCAAGGTCTTGGGCCGCGATGCCCTTGCCGCTGTCCTCGACCTCGATCACCAAGCCGTCGCCGTCGCCCCGCGCGCGCAGGGCGACGCCCCCCTCGTCGGTGAATTTGATCGCGTTGCCCAAGAGGTTGATCAGCACTTGGCGCAGCTTGCCCTGGTCGGCGACGATCAGGGCGGGCAGCGCGGCGTCGGGCTCGAAGGACAGGTCCAGACCGTGGGCCGCGGCGCGCGGCGCCATCATGGCGCGCAGATCGTCCAGGAAGGCGGGCAGCGCGAAGGTGGTCGGCCGAAGGGCGCCCCGGCCGGCCTCGGCCTTCGACATCTCCAGCACGTCGTCGATCAAATCGAGCAGATGTTCGCCGCCGCGCGCGATGGCGGCGGCGCTTTCCTTCTGCGCGGGCGTCAGGTCGCGATCGCGCTCGAGCAACTGGGCGAAGCCGATCACCGCGTTGAGCGGGGTGCGGATCTCGTGGCTCATATTGGCGAGGAAGTCGGATTTGACGCGCAAGGCGGCCTCGGCGCGCTCTTTCTGGGCGACGATCTCGGCGGTGCGCTCGGCGACCAGATCCCGCAAGTTCTCGGTGTGGCGGCGCACCGCCTCGCTCATCGTGTTGACGCTGGTGGCCAGCGAGCGCAGTTCGGCGCCACCCTCCTCGATTCGCACCTGACGGCCCCAGCCGCCCGAGGCGATGGCCTGGGCCGTCTCGGTCAGCCGGCGGATCGAGCGGGTCACCCGGCCGGCGGCGATCAGGCTGACCAGGGTGCCCAGCCCCAGCATCGACAAGAACACCAGCGCCGCCGAGACCGCGCGCTCGCGCAGCTTGGCGTCCAGTTCGGCGATGCCGATGCTGGCGCCGAACACGTGAAGCCGCCCCAGCGCGTCGCGGTCGGGCACCAGCACCATGCGGCCGTCGCCCCATTCGTTGTGGAAGGTCGAGAAGGTGGTCCGCCCGCTGGCGATCACCGGAGCGAAGGCGGCCGGGTCGCGATGGTCATCCAGGAAGCCGGCGTGGTCGCCGCTTCCGGGCCGCTTGCTGGTCGAGGTGGCGGTGGTGAAGACGATCCGCCCGTCCAGCACCATGTTGCTCCACAGATATTGCAGGCCGAGGTCGACGCAGATCCGATCGAAGGATTCGACGATCTTGACGAAGTCGTCGCGCGACACCGAATCTTCGTCGCGAATGCGGTCGTGATAGTCTTCGGGAAGCATGGACTTGGCCATGCGGGCCGCGGTCAGCAACTTCTCGTCGATTCCGGAGATGTATTCGCCTTTCTGAAGGTCGAACAGCAGAAATGAGAAAATCCCGGACACCCCCGAGATAATTACCCATAAAATTATGATAAATCTGACTCTGAGGGTCATCGCCGCCAGGACTTTCGTATAGGCCCTTTACGATCTTGAGGCGAAGCCGATCATTTTTCAAGGCGGCTTCGCGCACAAAAGGTCCGGGGGGGCACGCGCCCCGTTCAAACCGGGGGGTGGTGTGCGCTACACTGCGGCGATGGATTGGAACGCCCTCGACCTCGACCGCTTGGCCAAAGTGATGGCTCTGGCCGCCTCATCGGAAGACGGCGAGGCGCTGGCCGCCCTGCGCCGCGCCCGCGTGATCCTGGGCAAGGCGGGGGGCAGCTTCGCCTCGGTGGCCACCGCGCTCAGGACCAAGGACGCGCCCGTCCCGACCGACGGCCTGACCGAGGCGATGATGGAGCGGGTGCGGCGCACCGAAGGCCGCATCCGCACGCTCGAGCAGGAGAACGAGATGCTGCGCCGCCAGTTCGACGAGGCGGTGCGCTATATCATCGAGGTCGAACGCAAGTTATCCTTCCTGAAGGTGACGGGGGGCAGGTCGGATGGATCGGACGAAGGCTAGGGCGGATGCCCAGGCCGTCGCCGCCCGCCTGGCGGCGGCGCTTGAAACGGGCGTGAAGCTGGGCGACCCCAGGGCGTCGGGCGCCATCGCCGCTTGGGCGGGCATCTGCCAGGGCGTGCCGGACGAGACGGTGCGCCAGCTCATTCCCGGCCTGATCCGGCTGATGTTCCGCAATTCGGCGATGGCCCCCAAGCTGGCCCGCGCCGGGCTGCGCGAAAAGCTGGAACTCCAGCACGAATCGATCCCGCCCTTCGTCCTGTCGTTCCGCCGCATGCAGGCCATCCGGGCGGCGGGCGGCGATTTCGACCCCGCCGCCATGGTCTCCGAGACGCGCCGCGAACTGCGCGAGTTGAACGCCCGCTTCCACGCCGTGCTCGACGAGGCGATCCGCCTGGACGAAGAGAACCGCCGCCTGCGCGAGCAGGTCGCCGGCCTGGAAACCGCCGTCGAGAAAAGCCGCAAGGAGGCCGCCGCCAGCCTGGACCAGTTGGAGGAGGCCCGCGCCCGCGCCCTGTCGAAGCTGAAATACGCGCTGGAGAACCTGCGCGACGCCCAGGCGATGCGTCACAACGACCCCGAGAACAGCCTGGTCGCCGCCGCCTCGGTGACCGCGCAAAGCTATTTCATGCTGTGCGAGGATCTGGGCCGGGGCCACGCCGCCATCGACATGTCGCGCCGCATCCTGGGCGAGCGGATGGGCGCGCTTTGATGAAAGCGGGGCGCCCCGGCGCCCTTGGCCGCCGCCGCAATGGCGGCTTTATCGACGATCGGTCGATTCGACCGCTCGCCGATAGGACCTTTCGCTTGTGACGGCCGGCACGAAAGGCTTACCGTGTGGGGGAACGCGGCCCCCGGAGGATTGATGACCGGCGATCCGAAAAAGCCCGCCGCGCCCCCAGCGGCGCACGCCGCTCCCCACGCGGCACCCCATGCGGCGGCGCCTCA
>JADFZP010000525.1 GCA_015232485.1 Alphaproteobacteria bacterium | reverse complement strand
GAGCGCGGCGGCCAGGCGTCCGGCCGGAGGGGCGGGTCCGAGCCGGCCCAGATCGGCCAGCGGCACCACGCGATGGGCCACCACGATCTGGCGGGCCTGATCGCCCTCCTCGCCCAGCAGGCGGCGGCCGATCTCGTCGGCGAGCGCGGCGATCTTGATGCTGGCCTCGATTTGCGACACGCCGGCCAGCAGCACCAGGAAGGAATCGCCGACCCGCAGCCAGGCGTCCGAGCGGCCCAACCGGGCGGCGATCAGCGAGCCCACGATGGCCCGCGCCTTCTCGGCCAGCTTCGGCCAGCGGTCGCCGAAGGCCGAGGCGACCGAGTCCAGGCTGATCAGATGGATGCGGGCGAGGTGGCCGCCGCCACCACCCTTGCGCAGCAGCTCGGCGACCAGCGCCTCGAAGGCGGCGGCGTCGATTCTTAGCCCTCCCCCGCCTGCGCGGCGGGCAGGCGGTCGAACAGGGCGCGGATCGCCGCCCACTCGCGCCAGGACATCGGCGCCAGGGTGACCCAGCGCGGCTGGCGCGACATCAGGCGCACAGTGGTGGCGGACGGCAGGGCGGGAAGGTCGATGGCGGCGGCGGCGGCCAGACGGGTCAGCAGACCGGCGTCGACCACCACGCGCTCGGCGTCGGCGTCGTGAATGGCGAGGTTGGCGGTGTTTTCGGTGGTCATGCTGGCCTCCCCTTCGGAATACCCCCTTGAGATCATCTGACTATTTCTCCGGCTTTTTCAAGGCGCGATCGTTCCGGCGGGAACGTCACGATCACCGTGGTGCCGGCCCATTTGGCGCTGTCGATGGTCATCGTGCCGCCATGCAGCTCGATCAGGCCCTTGGTCAGCGGCAGTCCCAGCCCGGTGCCCTCGTGCCGGCGGTTGAGGCCCGAATCGACCTGGCCGAAGCGCGACAGCGCCTTTTCCAACTCGCGCGGCTCCATGCCGATGCCGGTGTCGGACACCCGGATGACGATGCCGCCTTCGGGCGCGGTGGTCGCGCTCAGGGTGACGGCGCCGCCTTCGGGGGTGAACTTCACCGCGTTGGACAACAGGTTGAGCAGGATCTGCTTCAGCCGCCGCGCATCGCCCCACAGCCGCGGCAGGCCCGGCGGCAGCCGCGCGGTCAGGGTGACGTTGCCCTTGGTGGCGCGCGACCCGACCAGTCGCAGGGTGGCGTCGACCACGTCGGCCAGATCGACCTCCTCCTCGCCCAGTTCGACCTTGCCCGCCTCGATCGCCGAGACGTCCAGGATGTCGTTGATCAGCGATAGGAGATGCATGCCCGAACCGCGGATGTCGCCGACATATTCCTGCTGCCGCTGATTGGCGAAGCCGCCGAAGATGCCCTCGAGCATCGCCTCGGAATAGCCGATGATGGCGTTCAGCGGGGTGCGCAATTCATGGCTCATATTGGCCAGCAACTCGGTCTTGGCGCGGTTGGCGATCTCGGCCTGATCCTTGGCGTTGCGGATCTCCTCCTCGGCCAGCTTGCGCGCCGTGATGTCTTCGTGCATGGCGACGAAATGGGTGACCTTGCCGGCCTCGTCGCGCACCGGGTTGATCGACGCCGAGGCCCAGAAGATGCGGCCGTCCTTGCGGCGGTCCTTCAACTCGCCGACCCAGTCGCGGCCGTCGAGGATGGTGCGCCACATCGATTCGTAGACCGAAGGCGGGGTCTCGCTCGAGCCGATCAGGCGCGGATTGCGGCCGATCGCCTCGTCGGCCGTGAAGCCGGTCAGCTCGACGAATTTGCGATTGACGTATTCGATGCGCCCGTCGAGATCGGTGATGAAGATCATGTTGGGATTCTGCTCGACGGCCCGCGACAGCTTGCGCAGGCTGGCGGCGCGTTCCTCGATGCGCAGGGCCTTGGACTCCAGTTCCTGGCGCAGGCGGCGGATTTCCAGTTGATGGGCGATGCGGGCGCGCAATTCCTCCTGCTGCACCGGCTTGGTCACGTAGTCGGCGCCGCCGCAGCGGAAGGCGGCGACCTTGTCGGCCGCCTCGTTGACCGCGCTAAGGAAGATCACCGGAATGGCCTCGTGGCGCGGATCGGCCTTGAGGCGGCGGCAGACCTCCAGCCCGCCGATATCGGGCATGCGGATGTCGAGCAGGATCAGATCGGGCCGCTCGGCCTCGACGGCGGCCAGCGCCTCGGCGCCACTGGTGGCGGCGCGCACCAGATAGCCGTCCAGCGCCAGCAGCGTGGCCAGCATCTTAAGGTTGTCGCGCGCGTCGTCGACGATCAGGATGCGTCCGGCCGTCATGGGTTCGCCTCGACAGGACCAAGCGCGGCCGACAGGCCGTCCCAGTCGAATTCATCCAGGACCGCCCGCAGATCCCGCGCCAGACCGGGTTCGAGGGCGGCCATTTCGTCCAGGATGGCACGACTCTCGGTAAGCTGAAAGGCCCGCGCCGCGTCGCGCAATCGCTGGGCGAGGTCGGGCGGCAGGCGACGCAGCGCCGCCTGATCGATGGCGGCCCGGTCCCAGTCGAGGCCAAGCTGGCGGCCGATGCTTTCCAGCAAATCCGAATCGCGGATCGGCTTGCGCAGGAAGTCGTCGGCCCCGGCCGCCAGAACGCGGCCGCGATCCTCTTCGAACAGGCTGGCGCTGACCGCGATCACGCGAATCCCCGCGCCGGCGCCCCCAGGCAGGGCGCGGATGCGGCGGGTGGCTTCCAGGCCGTCCATGCCGGGCATCACGACGTCCATCAGCACGGCGTCGGGCCGCGTTTCGGCGGTCAGGCGCACCGCCTCGGCGCCATCGGCCGCCTCGACGGTGACGAAGCCGGCGCCTTGCAGCAGGCGGGTCAAATAGGTGCGGTTGGGCGGGTGGTCGTCGACGATCAGCAGGCGCACCGGCGGCCGGCCGGTCCGCAACCGCTCGATCC
>JADFZP010000524.1 GCA_015232485.1 Alphaproteobacteria bacterium | reverse complement strand
CGCCAGCGCCAGAACCGCCGCCAACGCCAATGCCAAGCGCTTCATGCCGTCTTCCCCCCCAACCGCCGCGAGACCGATTCTCGCACGACCCGCGCCGCCTGTCACGGTCCGTAGGATGGGGGCGCAAGCCACTGGAATAGTTGAAAATACAAGCATCGCGCCTAGCTAGCGCATTGACCCGTCTTCGCATTTTCCTTGGCACGGGTTACACGCGCTGGTCTAATGGGGCGATGGCACAAAGGACGCGCACACCATGAATACCTTGCCGCTCTTCAAGCGGGACGTTCTCGTGAGCATCCGCCCGATCTATGCCTCCAAGATCCTGAGCGGCGACAAGACGGTCGAATTGCGCCGAAAGTTCCCGGAAGCGGCGATCGGCGCGACCGCCCTGATCTATGCGACCAGTCCCGTGCAAGCGATCGTCGGCTACGCCCGGATCAAGGACATTCTGCGCCTTCCCATCGCGCGCATCTGGCGGGAACACGGTGCCGCCGCCTGCATCGAGCAGCCGGACTTCGACGCCTATTTCGATGGAATGGAGTTTGGGTTCGCCGTCCTGCTGGAGGGAGTCCAAGTCCTGGAACGGCCAGTGAACGCCCGAGTCCTCCGGAACGAGTTCGGCATTGTGCCGCCGCAATCGTTCCGTTACCTTGACGAAGGATATGCAGCCCTGTTGAGTAATGAACCAGTTCAGACTTCTGACAGACACCAACATCATCATAGGGCTGGAGGACGCTCGGCCCGTTCGGGCTCCGCTTGCCGAACTGGTCAAGCTCAGCAATGAACATTCGGTCGGCCTGTTCGTAGACGGCGCCAATTACGACGACGTCACCCGGGACAGGGACGCCGCCCGGCGCGAAGTGACTCTGAGCAAGCTAGACAAATTCCAGAGGTTGCGCGGCGTTCCCCTGCCGCCTGACGCGGATTTGATCGCACGCTTCGGTCCAATCAAATCCGAAAATGACCGAGCGGACGTTCGGTTGCTGGCGGCGCTGGACGCACATGCCGCCGATTTCCTCGTCACCCAGGATATCGGCCTCCATCGCCGCGCGGAAAGGGCGGGACTGGGCGCCCGCGTCTTGACGGTCGACGCGGCGCTCGAATGGCTGCGCCAGACTTTTCAGGCGAGGTCGGTCCGACTGCCCTATGTCGAAGAAAGGAAAGCATACCAAGTCGACCCCAAGGATCCGATCTTCGCGAGCCTTCGCGAGGATTACCACGGCTTCGATGCGTGGTTCGACACGTGTCGCAAGGGGCACCGCGAATGCTGGATTCTGGAAATTGACGAGCGGATCGCGGGCATCGTCATTCGCAAGGACGAAGACCATCTCGCCGCCGGAACCAGACACCCTGGGCCGAAAATTCTCAAGGTATGCACCTTCAAAGTCATGGACGATTTCAGAGGTGAAAAGTTCGGTGAGCTTCTTCTCAAGCAGGTGCTTTGGTTTGCCCAGAGGAACGGATACGACGTCGTCTACCTGACTGTCTTTCCAAAGCATGGATTTCTTATTGATCTCCTTTGCTATTATGGATTCGAGGTTGCTGACGAAAGTCGCGGCGAATGCGTGATGGAAAAGGTCCTTGCGAGGGGCGCGCTGCCCGCCCCCGCATCTGCGGTTTTTGAGGAAGACCGGCGGCACTATCCCCGCTTTCATGATGGCCCAACGGTTGGGAAATTCTGCATCCCTATTAAACCCGAGTACCATCGGTGCCTTTTCCCAGAGATCGCGAAGGGCAATCTGCTGTCCTTATTTCCTGGCGAGGACAGCATGCTGGATCACCACCGCGATCGGACGCCCGGCAATACAATCCGCAAAGTGTATCTATGCCGCGCCAAGATCACCAAACTTCGCCCCGGCGACATCTTGTTCTTCTATATGTCGAAGGGTGCAGCCTATGCCTATTCTCAATCGATCACCACCGTGGGAATTGTCGAGCAGGTGACCCAAGCGACCACGACGGAGGATTTGATCCGGCTGACCGCCAAGCGGTCTGTTTTCACGGAAACCGAACTCGCCAGCAGGCGTGCATCGACCGACCGACCGGTGAAGGTGATCGATTTCCTCTTGATCGGACATGCCGAGCGTCCTCCAGGTCTGAAAGAGCTCATCGCGTCGAGAGTTTTCAAAGGCCCGCCGCAGTCGATCACCGAATTGACCGGCGAACGCTACGCGGCCCTTCGCCCGAAGATCGATCTGGGGTTCGACCTGTGAACGGGCGTGTCGTCGCCGTTCTCGGTATCTCCGGGGTGGGCAAGACGACCATGGTCTCGGCCTTCACGCGGAAGCACCCCTGGGTCCAGGCCGTCAGCGCCGGCTCGCTTCTGAGGGGCGCGTTGATGACCGACGACACCGAAGCGCTGAGAACGGCAACCGCCTCGAACATCCACGCCAATCAGGATCGCCTCGTCGCCGCGTTCGCCGAACGGCGGCGGCGCGATCCCGAGCACCACGTCATTTTTGACGGCCACACCCTGATCGACAATGACCAGCGGCTGGTGATCGTCCCGGTCTCGGTCTTCCGAGACCTTGCACCGGCCCTGATCGTCTTCCTCGAAGACGATCCCCTGCTCATCCACGCCCGCCGCCTTGCCGATCCGGGCCGCGTCCGGCCGCGACGATCGTCCGACGAGATCGATGCCCAGCAGCGTACCGCCAAGGAGACGGCGCTTGCCCATGCCAGCGTCCTCGCGGTTCCATGCGCAATGGTGGGATCGGGCGACCACGCGGCGTTCGAGGCGGCTCTGATTGGCGCCTTCGCCCCTCCACCTACTTTGCCGTCTTCCTCAGGAGATTGACGCGGATCGGTTGTTCGAACGAGAACCCGCCCTCGCCGGGCTGGGCGAGGCGGCGGAATTCCGCCTCGAGGTCCGCCGCATGCGCCTCGAAGATC
>JADFZP010000523.1 GCA_015232485.1 Alphaproteobacteria bacterium | reverse complement strand
GTAGGCCCCATGACGGAAAAGGACTCAGAAGGACAGCGCCTTGGCCTGGACGACGTGCGGCAACTCGCGGACCTTGGCGAGCACCGCCTCGTCGATCGGCTGATCGACCTGGACCAGGGCGATGGCGTCGCCGCCCGCTTCGTTGCGGCCCAGATGGAAGGTGGCGATGTTGAGTCCCGCGTCGCCCAGCACGCTGCCCAGCCGGCCGATGAAGCCCGGCTTGTCGCGGTTGGTGACGTACAGCATATGGGCGCCCAGTTCGGCCTCGATCGCGATGTCCTTGATCTCGACGATGCGCGGCTTGTCGCCGCCGAACAGGGTGCCGGCGACGCTGCGGCTGCGCTCTTCGGTCACCACGGTCAGGCGGATCAGGGTGTGATAATCGCTCGAGCGTTCGCTCTTGACCTCGGTCACCTTGATGTCGCGTTCCTTGGCCACCACCGGGGCGTTGACCATGTTGACGCTTTCCAGCAGCGGCTTGAGCAGGCCTTCCAGCACGATGGCGGTCAGCGGGCGGGTGTTCAACTCGGCCACCTGGCCCGCGAATTCGATGGTCACCGCCTTCAGCGCGTGCTCGGTGAGCTGGCCCGCGAAGCTGCCCAACTGGCCGGCCAGCTTCATGTAGGGGCGCAGCTTGGGAGCCTCCTCGGCCGACACCGACGGCATGTTCAGGGCGTTGGTCACCGCGCCGGTCAGCAGGTAGTCGGCCATCTGCTCGGCCACTTGCAGGGCGACGTTCTCCTGCGCCTCGCGGGTCGAGGCGCCCAGATGCGGGGTGGCCACCACCTGCTCCATGCCGAACAGGCTGTTCTGCTTGGCCGGCTCGACGGCGAACACGTCCAGCGCGGCGCCCGCCACCTTGCCTTCCTTGATCGCCGCTTCCAGGTCTTCCTCGACGACCAGACCGCCGCGCGCGCAATTGATGATCCGCACGCCCTTCTTCATCTTGGCCATCGCCTTGGCGTCGATGATGTTGCGGGTGCTCTCGGTCATCGGCGTGTGCAGGGTGATGAAGTCCGAGCGGGCGAACAACTCGTCCAGTTCGACCTTCTCGACGCCGATGTCGCGCGCCCGCTCCTGCCCCAGGAAGGGGTCGAAGGCGACGACGCGCATGCGCAGGCCCAAGGCGCGCTCGGCGACGATGGCGCCGATATTGCCGCAGCCGATGATGCCCAGCGTCTTGCCGGTCAGCTCGATGCCCATGAAGCGGGACTTCTCCCACTTGCCGGCATGCGTCGAGGCGTTGGCGGCGGGAATGTCGCGGGCCAGGGCGAACATCAGGGCGATGGCGTGTTCGGCGGTGGTGATCGAATTGCCGAACGGCGTGTTCATCACCACCACGCCGCGCGCCGTGGCGGCCGGAACGTCGACGTTGTCGACGCCGATGCCGGCGCGGCCGACCACCTTCAGGCGCGTGCCGGCGGCCAGCACCTCGGCGGTGACCTTGGTGGCCGAGCGGATCGCCAAGCCGTCATATTCGCCGATGATCGCCTTCAACTCGTCGGGCGACAGGCCGACCTTGACGTCGGTCTCGATGCCGCGATCCTTGAAGATCTGGACGGCGGCGGGGCTCAGCTTGTCGCTGATCAGTACCTTGGGCATGGATGTTTCCCTTGTGTCTCAGACCTTGGCCGCGAACTCGGCTTCGACCTGGGCGAACGCCCAGTCGAGCCAGGGCAGCAGCGCCTGGATGTCGGCGGTTTCGACGGTGGCGCCGCCCCAGACCCGAAGACCCGGAGGCGCGTCGCGATAGGCGCCGATGTCGTAGGCCACCCCTTCCTTGTCCAGCAGCGTGGCGATCTTCTTGGCGGCGGCCGCCTGATCGTCGGGCGACAGCTTGGTGAAGAACGGCGCCTTGACGACCAGACAGATCGAGGTGCAGGACCGCGCCTTGGCGTCCTTGGCCAGAAAGGCGGCCCACCCGCTTTGCGCGACCCAGGGCTCGAAGGCCGCCAGATTGGCTTCCGAGCGGGCGATCAGGGCGGTCACCCCGCCGGCCTGTTCGGCCCATTTCAGGGCGTCGAGCTGGTCTTCGACGGCCAGCATCGAGGGGGTGTTGATCGTCTCGGCCTTGAAGATGCCCTCGATCAGCTTTCCGCCCTTGGTCATGCGGAAGATCTTGGGCAGCGGCCAGGCCGGCTTGTGCGTCTCGAGACGCTCGACGGCGCGCGGCGACAGCACGATCATGCCGTGCGCCCCCTCGCCGCCCAGCACCTTCTGCCAGGACCACGTCACCACGTCGAGCTTCGACCACGGCATGTCCATCGCGAACACCGCCGAGGTGGCGTCGCAGATCGTCAGGCCCTGGCGGTCGTCGGGGATCCAGTCGCCATTGGGCACCCGCACGCCGGCCGTGGTGCCGTTCCAGGTGAACACCACGTCGCGGGCGAAATCCACCTGACCAAGGTCGGGCAGTTCGCCATAGGGCGCCTTCATGACGCGCACGTCGGCGAGCTTCAACTGCTTGGTCACGTCGGTGACCCAGCCCTCGCCGAAGCTTTCCCAGGCCAGCATGTCGATGCCGCGCGCCCCCAGCAGGGACCACAACGCCATCTCGACCGCCCCGGTGTCCGAGGCCGGCACGATGCCGATTCGCCAGTCGGCCGGCAGGCCCAACAGGGCGCGGCTGCGATCCAGCACGTCCTGAAGCTTGGTCTTGCCGATCTTGGCGCGGTGGGAGCGGCCCAAAGCCGCATCGGCCAGGGCTTGCAGAGTCCAGCCAGGGCGCTTGGCGCAGGGGCCGGAAGAGAAATTCGGATTGGAAGGCCGAACAGCCGGCCGAGCGGAACTAGACATACGATAACCCTCCCTCGCAGAAGGGACGCGACCCGTTGGGGGGGCGTGGCCCGCCATGCTTATAGGTGGGCGCCGCGCGATTGGCAACGACCAAAGGTG
>JADFZP010000522.1 GCA_015232485.1 Alphaproteobacteria bacterium | reverse complement strand
AGCAGCACGCGTCGCTCGATGTGGTAGCGGACGGCGCGGGCCAGGACGACGGCTTCGATGTCGCGGCCGATGGCGACCAGATCGTCGGGGGCGTGGGTGTGGTCGACGCGTTCGACCTCCTGCTCGATGATCGGGCCTTCGTCCAGGGTGGTGGTCACGTAATGGGCGGTGGCGCCGATCAGTTTGACGCCGCGCGCATGCGCCTGATGATAGGGCCGCGCGCCCTTGAAGGACGGCAGGAACGAGTGGTGGATGTTGATGCAGCGCCCGGCCAGCGCCTCGCACATGGTCGGCGTCAGGATCTGCATGTAACGCGCCAGCACCACCAGATCGACGTTCAGGCGCTCGACCATTTCGAGGATGCGCGCCTCCTGGGCCTCGCGGTTGGCGTTTGAGACCGGCAGGCAATGGAAGGGGATGCCGTGCCACTCGGTCATCCGCTCAAGGTCGTTGTGGTTCGAGACCACCGCCGGGATGTCGACCTGAAGCGTGCCGCTGCGATAGCGGTACAGCAGATCGTTCAGGCAGTGCGAGGCCTTCGAGACCAGCACCAACAGGCGCGCCCTGCGGCCCGAATCGTAGATGTCCCAGTCCATGCCGAAGCGCTGGGCGACCGAGGCGAAGCGGCTTTTGACCTCGTCGATTTCGGGCATGGCGGCGTCTTCGAACACCGTCCGCATGAAGAAGCGGCCCGTGGTCGGATCGCCGAAATGGCTGGATTCGACGATGAACCAGCCTTCGCCGGCCAGGAATCCAGAGACGGCGGCGACGATGCCGACCGCGTCGGGGCACGAGATGTTCAGGATGTATCGTCTGTTCATGGGGCGCAACTCGCTGGGGATGGCGGACGAACATTACACCAAGGACGGCGTTCCGTCATAGCAGGACTCCGATCACCGCGCCGGTCAACAGCGTGGTCAGCGTGCCCGAAACCAGGCTGGGCATGCCCAGGCCCAAGATGTCCTCGCGCCGCTCGGGCGCCATCGCGGTCATCCCGGCCAGCAGAATCCCCAAGCTGCCGAAATTGGCGAAGCCGCACAGCGAGTAGGTCATGATCAGGCGCGAGCGGTCGGACAGCGCCTCGGGCGGCAGCCGCGACAGGTCGAGATAGGCGATCAACTCGTTGAGCACCGTCTTGGTGGCCATCAGCTTGGCCCCCGCCTCGGCCTCGGCCCAGGGCAGCCCGGTCAGCCAGACCAGCGGCATCATCACCCAAGACAGCATGCGCTGGAGACTAAGCGGCGCGCCGTCCAGCGCCGGCAGCAGGCCAAGCGCCGCGTTGGCCAGATGAACCAGGGCGATCAGCACGATCATCATGGCCAGGATGCCCAGCCACAAGGACAGCCCGTCCTGGGTGCCGCGCGTCACCGCGTCCAGGGCGCCGTGATAAAGGCGCGAATCGCCCGGCGCGCCTTTGGTGCGGGTGTCGTCGGGGATCATCAGCTTGGCCACCATCAGGGCGGCCGGCACGCTGATCAGCGAGGCGGTCAGCAGATGGCCGATGGCGTTCGGCACGACTCCGGTCAGAAAGGTCGCGTACAGCACCATCACGGTGCCGGCGATGGTCGCCATGCCGACCGTCATCACCACGAACAATTCGCCGCGCGACATGCGCGCCAGATAGGGCCGCACCAGCAAGGGCGCCTCGACCATGCCGACGAAGGCGTTGGCGGCGGCGCCGACGCCCACCGCGCCGCCGATGCCGAAGCTTTTCTCGAGCACCCGCGACAGGCCGTTCACCACGATCGGCATCACCCGCCAGTGATAAAGCAGCGCCGACAGCGCGCTCATCGCCAGCACCATGGGCAGCGCCTGGAAGGCCAGCACGAAGCCGCCGCCCGGCACCGTCTCGGCGAAGGGCAGCGGCCCGCCGCCCAGATAGCCGAACACGAACGAGGTGCCGGCCCGCGTGGCGTCCTGCATCGCCACCACCATGGCGTTGAGCGCCAGGAACAGCCCTTGCGACAGCGGCACCTTGAGCAGCAGCAGCGCCAGCCCGAATTGCATCGCCAGACCGACCGCCGCCACCCGCCAGGCGCGGTTCGGCGCCTCGCGGCCGAACAACCAGGCGATCACGGTCAGACCGGCCACCCCCGCCAAACTCTGCAGCATCCCGCTTTCCCCCCAATCGGCCGAGAGGGTAAGCCATGCGTCATGGTCCGAAAAGCGGAAAGGGGCCGCGGCATCGCCGCCGACCCCCCTCCCGGCGCGCCTTGCCCCACCCCGGCCGGCGCACCCCGGCCGGCATGATCGGCGCGCGGCAAGAACGGGTAAATCGGGTGAAGGCCGTATTTCCGCCCTTCAAATCCGCCGCGGAAGCCACAATTCGAGCCCAGACGCCTGAACGAGGAGTGCCCGATGGACGTGCCCCTGGAGATCCGCTTCCACAATTTGGAGACATCGGACGCCTTGGAGGCCGCGATCCGCGAACGGGTGGCCAAGCTCGACCGCCTTTACGACCGCCTGACCAGTTGCCGGGTCGCCGTCGAGGCGCCGCACAAGCAGCACCGCAAGGGCAACCTCTACACGATCACGATCAACATGGGCGTGCCGGGCGGCGAATTGATGGTCAATCGCGAGCCGCACAAGGCGCGCGAGAAATATGCCCATCCCGACGTCTACAAGGCCCTGCGCGACGCCTTCGACGCGGCCGAGCGCCAGCTTCTCGAGTACAAGAAGCGCCTGCGCGAACCCGTTATGGCCGAGGAGTCGCTGGAAGGCCGCATCCTCGACATCTTCCCGCAATCCGACCACGGCTTTCTGAGCAACGCGCTGGGCAGCCAGCTCTGGTTCCACCGCAACGCGGTGGTGGACGCGGCGCTCGAGGATTTGACCCCCGGCACGCCGGTCCACTATGTCGAGACGGTGGGCGAGAGCGGCCCCCAGGCCAGCCGCGT
>JADFZP010000521.1 GCA_015232485.1 Alphaproteobacteria bacterium | reverse complement strand
ATGGCGTCCCCTAGGGGATTCGAACCCCTGTTACCGCCGTGAGAGGGCGGTGTCCTAGGCCTCTAGACGAAGGGGACTAAAGGCAAGAGGGAGCCTATGTAGCCAAACGCGCCTTTGGGATCAAGAGATTTCTTTGGCGATCAGCACGGGGATGGGGCGGAAGCCGCCGGCTTTGGGGTCGGCGCGCCAGGCGGTCAGCGGCGGGGTGGTGTCGGGGGCGCAGATCAGCCAGATCAGTTCGGGCTCGTAAGCCTGGGCGAGGTCGCGGGCCGATGGCGAGGGGGGGCCGAAGGGGTGGGAATGCCAGTGGCCGATTAGCTCCTCGGGCGTGCCGCGCAGCCGCTTTTCCAGGCGGATGCGCGTTTCGGGGTCGACCTCGAAACGCTTCGGGCGGTCGTCCGGTTGGACGACGTTGGTGGCCTCGATGACGCGGGTGACGATCAGGGTATCGCCTTCGCGGCGGCCGGCGATCAGGCCGCAGGCCTCGTCGGGCGAGGCGGCGCGGGTCAGTTTCAGGATTTCGCGGAGGTCGGCGGGGCTCATCTCGATCGAGGTGGGCGTCGCGGTGGTCACGGGCGGGCGCCCAGCAGCACGGTGCCGAGATGGCGCCCGGTGGCGGGATCGAGCATGATCAGCCGCTGCTGGCCGTCGGGGCCGCTTACGCGCAGCACCACGCGGCCGTCGGCCACCACCATCTGCTCGACCGACGCGCCGGGCGGCAGGTCGAGCCCCAGCGTGCCGAACGTGCCGTCGCCGACCGCCGCCGCCGAACGGCCGACCCGATTGCTCAGGCCGTAACCCAGCATGGCGACGCCGCCGACCAGCAGCAACGTCATCACGATAACCAGACCCTTGAGCATACGCATGGTTTCGGCTCTGTTGGCGGCTTGAGAGGGAGGGACGATGAACGACGCGACAGATCCCCTGACCGCCCGCGCCGGCGAAGAGGCGGCCGGCGGTGTCAGGCTGGACAAATGGCTGGCGGAAACCTTCCCCGACCTGTCCCGCTCGCGCCTCAAGGCGCTGATCGAGGACGGCCGGGTCACCATCGACGGCCTGACCATAGCCGAGCCCTCGGCCAAAATCAAACCGGGCCACGCGGTCAGCCTGGAGGTCCCCGCCCCGATCGCCGCCCTGCCCGCCGCCCAGGCCATCCCGCTGACCGTGGTGTTCGAGGACGCCCACCTGATCGTCATCGACAAACCCGCCGGGTTGGTGGTCCACCCGGCCCCGGGAAGCCCGGATACCACGTTGGTGAACGCGCTCCTCAACCATTGCACCGAGTCCTTATCCGGAATCGGCGGCGTCAGACGCCCCGGTATCGTGCATCGTTTGGACAAGGACACCAGCGGCTTGATCGTGGCCGCCAAGACGGACGCCGCCCATCACGGGCTGGCGCGGCAATTCGCCGAACACACGGTCGAGCGCGCCTATTGGGCGGTGGTTTGGGGCGTCCCGCGGCCGCCCAAGGGCGAAGTCGAGGGCAATATCGGCCGCAGTCCGGCCGATCGGAAAAAGATGGCGATCGTGAACCACGGGGGGAAACGGGCGTTGACACGGTACCAGACGCTAAAGGTCTTCGGCGACGCGGCCAGCCTGGTGGAATGCCGGTTGGCCACCGGTCGAACCCACCAGATCAGGGTGCATATGGCGTCGCTGGGGCATCCGTTGGTCGGCGACCAGACCTATGGACGCGGGCGCCGGGCGCGGGCCAGCCGCATCGATCCCCTGGCGGCGGCGGCCGTGACCAGCTTTCCGCGCCAGGCTCTCCATGCCTTTTTGCTCGGGTTTATCCACCCGGAGACGGGCGAAAGGCTGCGGTTCGAGAGCGATATGCCCAACGATATCAAATCGTTGCGCTTGCTCCTAGAGTCGCTATAAAAAGTGCTATACTTGAGTTGCCGACTACGTTATTGTTGACCCCATCGGAACCTTGCGTTAACCTGAGAGTGCGAATCGGCTGCACGCCCAAACATCTCGGGTAGCGAGGTCCGCGGACGACAGGAGGTGGATATGACGGCATTCGCGAGCGGCGTTTCAGTGGCGCCCGAGGGCAACCTGTCGCGGTATCTCCAAGAGATTCGGAAATTCCCGATGCTGGGACCCGAT
The DNA here is from genome assembly GCA_015232485.1 of Alphaproteobacteria bacterium. Taxonomy (GTDB): domain Bacteria; phylum Pseudomonadota; class Alphaproteobacteria; order Rhodospirillales; family Magnetospirillaceae; genus JADFZP01. Next base: position 789 of record JADFZP010000521.1, on the reverse strand, counting down.
GAGGAGTACATGCTGGCCAAGGCGTACCGCGACGAGCAAAGCCTCGATTCCGCGCACCGCATGGTCACCAGCCATTTGCGACTGGTCGCCAAGATCGCCATGGGCTATCGCGGCTATGGCCTGCCGATCGGCGAGCTGATCTCGGAAGGCAATGTCGGCATGATGCAAGCGGTCAAGCGCTTCGATCCCGACCGCGGCTTCCGCTTGGCCACCTACGCCATGTGGTGGATCCGCGCCGCCATACAGGAATACATCCTGCACTCCTGGTCCTTGGTCAAGATGGGCACCACGGCCGCGCAGAAGAAGCTGTTCTTCAATCTGCGCAAGCTGAAGGGCCAGATGCAGGCGATCGACGAGGGCGACCTGTCGCCCGAGAACGTCAAGAAGATCGCCGACGAGTTGGAAGTCTCGGAGGCCGACGTGATCAGCATGAACCGGCGCTTGGCCAGCCCCGACCATTCGCTGAACGCGCCGGTGCGCGCCGATGGCGAGGGCGAGTGGCAGGATTGGCTGGTCGACGACCGCGAGGATCAGGAAAGCGAACTGGCCGAGCGCGAGGAGCTGGGCAGCCGCCGCAAGCTGCTGGGCTACGCGATGAAGTCGCTCAACGACCGGGAACGCCACATCCTGACCGAGCGCCGCCTGCGCGACAACCCGGTGACCCTCGAGGATCTGAGCCAAAAGTACGGCATCTCGCGCGAGCGGGTCCGCCAGATCGAGGTTCGCGCCTTCGAGAAGCTGCAAAAGTCGATGCGCAACGCGGTGATCGACCAGCACGTCCACGCGTGA
>JADFZP010000520.1 GCA_015232485.1 Alphaproteobacteria bacterium | reverse complement strand
GACAGGCGCATCATGTTGTCGCCGATCCCCAGACGGGCGCGCATCTCGGGGGGGATGGCGGCGTGGGTCATGGTCGGCGGATGGCCGGCCAGGCTTTCGACGCCACCCAGGCTTTCGGCGAGGGTGAACACCTGGAAGCGTTCCATGACGCGGCGGGTGGCGGCGCCGTCGGCTTTCAGTTCGACCGTCACCATGCCGCCGAAGCCGTCCATCTGGCGCCGCGCCAGGGCGTGCTGGGGATGGGATTCGAGGCCGGGGTAAAGCACCCGCTTGACCGCCTTGTGGCCTTCCAGCCAGCCGGCCAGTTCCAGGGCGTTGGCGCAGTGGCGCTCCATCCGCAGATGCAGGGTCTTCAGGCCGCGCAGGGCGAGGAAGGACGGGAACGGGTCGAGGATGCCGCCCAGCGACATTTGCAGGAAGCGGATCTTCTCCTCCAACTCGGGCTGGTCGCCGACCACCACCGCGCCGCCGATCATGTCGGAGTGGCCGTTGACGTATTTGGTGACCGAGTGGACCACCAGATCGAAGCCGTACTCCAGCGGCCGTTGCACGGCCGGCGAGGCGAAGGTGTTGTCGCACACCGTCAGGATCTTCTTGCGCCGCCCCAGCGCCGCCACCGCCTCGAGGTCGGCGAGGTGGAGCAGCGGATTGGTCGGCGTCTCGACCCAGATCATGCGGGTTTCGGGGCGGATCGCCGCTTCCAGGGCCGCCAGATCGCCGGGCGCCGCGTAGGAGAATTTCAGCCCGGCCGAACGGGCGCGCACCCGCTCGAACAGCCGGAAGGTGCCGCCATACAGGTTGTCGACCGACACCACATGCGCGCCGGCGTCGAGCATGTCGAGCACCGTCGCCTCGGCCGCCAGCCCCGAGGCGAAGGCGAAGCCGGCCTTGCCGCTTTCCAGATCGGCGAGGCAACGCTCGAAGGCGAAGCGGGTCGGGTTCTGGGCGCGGGCGTAGTCGAAGCCCTTGTGGACGCCGGGCGACTGCTGCGCATAGGTCGAGGTGGCGTAGATCGGCGTCATCACGGCGCCGGTGGTCGGGTCGGGCTCCTGCCCGGCATGCACCGCGCGGGTGCCGAATTTGAACGGGCGATCGGAACTGCTCATGTCATCCAACCTTTCGGCGCAGATGGTTGAGGACGTCGATGCGGGTGACGAGGCCGAGGAAACGGCCGCGCTCGACGATGACGGGAACGTGGTCGCGAGACAGGATCTCCATCAGCTTGGCGATGGAAGCCGAGGGTTCGACGGTCTCGACGCGGGTGGCCATGGCCACCGACACCGGCTCGCGGAAGCGGCCCTCGTGGCCGTAGACCGCCAGCAGCAGGTCGGATTCGTCCAAGATGCCGACCAGCCTTTCGCCGTCGAGCACCGGAAGCTGCGACACGTCGTACAGCTTCATCCGGGCATAGGCGTTGACCAGCGGCTCGTCGGGCGAGGCCGACACCGTCCCGCCCTCGGCGTGCGGCCGGGCGATCAGGTCGCGCAGGTCGCCATGGGCGCCGCGCTCCATGAAGCCGTGCTCGACCATCCAGGCGTCGGAGAACATCTTCGAGAGATACTTGTTGCCGGTGTCGCACACGAAGGTGACCACCGTCTTCGGCCGTTCCTGGCGGCGGCAGTGGCGCAGGGCGGCGGCGATCAGCGTGCCCGAGGACGAGCCGACCAGCAGCCCCTCGCGGCGCAGCACCTCGCGCGCCGTCATGAAGCTTTCGCGATCGTCGATGGTATAGGCCGCCTTGATCCGCGACAGATCGGCGATCGACGGCACGAAATCCTCGCCGATGCCCTCGACCGCCCACGATCCGGCCTCGCCGTGACTGCCGGTATTGACCAGATCGGCGAGGATCGAACCCTTGGGATCGGCCAGCACCATCTCGACATCGGGCGCCACCCGCGCGAAGAAGCGCGACAGCCCGGTCATCGTGCCGCCCGAGCCGACCCCGCACACCACCGCGTCGACGCGACCGCCGGTCTGCTCCCAAATTTCGGGGCCGGTGCCGATCTCGTGGGCCAGCGGGTTGGCCGGATTGCCGAACTGGTCGACGTAGAAGGCGTCCATCTCGGCGGCCAGACGCGCCGCCTTGTCCTGATAGTAGTCGGGATGGCCTTTGCCGACGTCCGAGCGGGTCATCACCACCTCGGCGCCCATGGCGCGCAGGTTCTGGACCTTCTCGCGGCTCATCTTGTCGGGGATCACCAAGACCAGCCGATAGCCGCGCCGCGCCGCCACCAGGGCGAGGCCCAGCCCGGTGTTGCCGGCCGTCGCCTCGACGATGGTGCCCCCCGCCTTGAGGCGGCCGTCGCGCTCGGCCGCCGAAATCATCGACAGCGCGATGCGGTCCTTGATCGATCCTCCCGGATTGTGGCTTTCCAGCTTGACGAACAGCCGGCACGGCCCCGTCTCCAGGCGGGTGAGTTCCACCAGCGGCGTGTTGCCAACGAAGTCCAAAAGGTCGGGCGATGGGGGCATGGGGGGACACCTCGGAATACCAAAACGCATCTGAACGGATTCGCCAGCCATGAGCAAGGCGATTCACGTCATGAGGTGGGTACTCCGAAGGGTAATGACAAGCGGGTTATGTGTATTCCGGCTCATCCCACAATGCGGTAGATCACGCCTTCGCGCATCTCGCGATCCTCCAGGTCCAGGCTGGTGGGGATCGGATAGCTGGCCAAACGCATCAGGCCGGTCTTGGGCAGATAGGCGCGCCCCGGATCGGCCAGGATCACATGGGCGCCGCGCGACGCCAAACGGCGCAGCCAGGGAAAGATCAGCTCGGCCATCGGCCGCTCGTAGCACACGTCGCCGGCCAACACGACGTCCCAGCCGCCATCCGGCCCGGCCACCACATCGCCTTGCGACAGATGCACGGTCACGTCGTTCAGCGCGGCGTTGAGG
>JADFZP010000519.1 GCA_015232485.1 Alphaproteobacteria bacterium | reverse complement strand
TGGGCCGCAGGCGGGAGTTGGGCGTCAGGCGCCGTCACCGGGTCGGCCGGGGTGGCCGGAGTCTTGGGAGGCGGCTCGGCCTTGACCGGGCCGGGGGCGCGCGCGTCGAAAGCGGGTGCTTTTCGCGCGGGCTCGGCCGCGGGCGGCGTCGGCGCGTTCGGCTTCGCGCCAACCTTGGGCGCGGTCAGAATCTGGGCCGCGGCATTGGGCGCCTTGCGTGCCGGCTCGGGGGTCGCGGGGGTCTGCGCGACTTGGGGCTGTAGCGCCACCGTGACCGCCATTCCGGGTTCGGGCAGGCCGAGTTTGGGATGCTTGGCGATGAATGTCGGCCGCCGGATGGCCGGCCTGTCCGCGACATTCACCATCGGCATGGCCAATATCTTGCCCGGAGGCGGCAGTTCGGCGCAGGCGCGTTCGAAAAACGCCAAATAGGGTGGGGCGACCAGCGGCTTGCGTCGCACCCGGCGTTCCTCGGCGGTCCATTTGACCGCGTTCAAGCGTCGGTCGGGGCCGGCATAGGTCGCGCCGAAGATGAAGCCCCGGGGATTTTCAAGCGCGTGACGCACCACCTTGGTGAGGGCCGGCAGCGCCCCGGGGTCGGGAAGGAAGTCGTGGACCCCGGCGTCCCTGGCCTTCTCGATGACTTGCGCCGACAGCGACCCGGTGGCGATGATCACCGCGTAACGATAGGGCGCGTCGGCGCTGGTCCGAATTCGGCGGGTGAACTCCATCAGGGACATCTCGGGCATTTGGCCGGAATAAAAGATCAAATCGGGCACGAGATCCGCCAGATGGGCGAACGCCTCGGCGCAGGCGAAGGATTGCCTGACCTTGGCGAAGCCGAAGGCGCGCAGCGCCTTGAACAGCGGCGTGTTCAGCCGCTGGTCGGCGTCGATGACCAGCGCCTTGATCTTCTTCAATTCCGGCATGGCTGGAGGCGTGTTCACCGTGCCCCCCGCAAGATGATGCCCCGCATCAAACCTCGATCACGCCACAGTTTCATTTCCACCATAGCCGAACGCCCACGCGCAACGCCACTGCGTTTTGTGCATGTGCCAGATAAACCGAAGTATAGACCGCGCCGACAAAGCCTCATAAGCGGCGCGTCCGGGCCGCCGGAGACGCGAACGCTTCGCAAACGCGAAGATAAAGACGGGTGAAGGAAAGTGATCGCGCCTCGCTCCCCTTGTCCGCACTGAGCATCTGTGTTACCACGCAACATGTCGAGGGCATGTATTGCATGTCCGCCACGAATTCAAGGAGGGTACCTTGCCTGGACAGCCTGCCGCCGTTTCCCCCGCCATTCCCGCTCCCGGAGCGGCCAAGGTCGCCGTTGGCGAAGTGGAACGCGAAGCCGTGGCCGCCAAGGCGACGACGGGCAAAGCCGGCGCGGCCAAGGCCGGAACCGGCGCCAAGGCTGGCGCCGCCAAGGTTCCCGCCATGCAGGCCGCCGCCGCCAAGGCTCCGGCCGTGGCCGCCAAGGCTCCGGTCGTGGCCAAGGGCGCGATCTCCGGTGCCGCCGCCAAGACCGGCGCCTCGCTCAAGGTGGCGGGGGGCACGATCTGGACCGGCAAGGGCATGAGCCTGGGCCTGGGCCTGGGTCTCGGCTATTGGGGTCCGGTGATCCTGGCGGTGGGTGGTTTGGCCGCCGCCTACGCCTATTACCGCAGCCACCAGACCGAAGCGGCGCAAAGCGACGAAGAGGTCGAGCTGCGCGAAGCGATGGCGTGAAGGGGACGGTATCATGGAAGCCATTTTGCATAGCCGGATGAATATTCGCAGCCAGGTGATGGCGGCGTTGTCTTATGTCGGCGTCCTTTGCTTCGTTCCCCTGGTGCTCGCCCGTGACGACGAGTTCGTCGTCTTCCATGCCCGTCAGGGTCTGGTGCTGTGGATCGGCAGCATGCTGGCGCTGTTCGCCCTGCATGTCCCGGTGCTCGGCAAATGGGTGTTCGGCTTCGCGTCGATGACCATTCTGGCGGTGTCGGTGATCGGCTTGGTGTCGGTGCTGATGCAGCGCGCGTGGAAGCTGCCGGTGATCGGCTGGATCGCCGAGCGTATCTGAAGGCGGATGGCGGAAGGTGGCGCAACGACGCTCGCTTTCCGCCCCGCATCCAAGCTCGACGTGATGCCCGCCAGGGGGTATGAACACGCTCTCACCCGCTTGGGAGCATGGTGATGGACCCCTATGAACCTGCGGCGCCACCGGCCGGCGGTCGGCGGCCGGCGCGTGGACGGATCGGCGGCGGCACCGTCGGGCTGCTGATCGTCGCCTTGGCGCTGCTGGGTGGCATCGCCGCTTGGCCTTGGGCGCAGCCTCGATTGGCCCGGTTCCTCCAGGACGCTCGCCCGGCATCGCCCGTGATGGCCGTGGACACCGAATTGCGGTTACAGGATTTGGAGGCCGGGCTCCCGTCGCTCTCCCTGCGACAGGATATGACCGAACAGGGCCTTGCCCAGATGGAGGCGAAGCTGGCGCGACTGGCCGCCACCGCGGTCGCCCCGCCGCCACCCCGGCCCGAAGGCGACGAGCGCGCCAAATTGGCTGAAATGACCCAAGAAATCGCCGCTCTGCGCGACGAGATGGGCGCGCTACGCCGGATTGCGGTCGACCAGGGCGGCGCCATGCGTCTGTCCTCGGCCATCGAGAAGACCGAATCGGCGGTCAATCGTTTGGCCGAGCGCCGCGACGCCAGCCCCCTGTTGCTGGTGGCGGTCGGCCAATTGCGCGAGGCCCTGGATCGCGGCGGGTCGTTCGAGGCCGAGCTGCGCGCCGTCCGCGCGATCGCTCAGGGCGAGGTTCGCGAGCGTCTGGCGATGTTGGAGCCGGCGGCGCCGCGCGGCATCGCCACCCGCTCGCGATCGCTCAGGGCGAGGTTCGCGAGCGTCTGGCGATGTTGGAGCCGGCGGCG
>JADFZP010000518.1 GCA_015232485.1 Alphaproteobacteria bacterium | reverse complement strand
ACTGGGGGGTTTACGGCGTGCCGGAAAGCTACCTGCTCGACGGCGAGGGCCGCATCCGCTTCAAGCAGGTCGGCCCGCTGACCCGCGAGGTGCTGGAAAAGACCGTCCTGCCGATGGTCAAGGAGTTGAAGAAATGAGGCGCGCCCTTCCGCTCGCCCTGGCGCTGCTGCTCGCCGCCGCGCCGGCCGGCGCGGTCAATCCCGACGAGATGCTGCCCGACCCGGCGCTGGAGCATCGCGCCCGCGAACTCGGGCGCGAATTGCGCTGCCTGGTTTGTCAGAACCAGTCGATCGACGATTCCGACGCCGATCTGGCCCGCGACCTGCGCGTCATCGTGCGCGAACGCATCCAGGCGGGCGACAGCGACGGCGCGGTGAAACAATATCTGGTCGAACGCTATGGCGACTTCGTGCTGCTCAAGCCGCCCTTCCGGCCGGGCACCTGGGCGCTGTGGCTGGGGCCGGTCCTCTTGCTGATCGGCGCCGTGGCCGCCGCCCACTCCGTCTACCGCCGCCGTCGCGCCGAAGGCGCGCAGGCCCCCGCCCCCCTTTCGGCTGAGGAGCGGCGCCGCCTCGACGCGCTGCTCCGGGATGACCCGTCGTGACCCTTTGGCTGATTCTGGCGCTGCTCACCGTGGCCGTGGTGGCCATCCTCCTGCGCCCGCTGTTGGGGCGCGGCGGCATCGTGGCGGCCCGCGCCGATTACGACCGGATGGTGTTCCGCGACCAGTTGTCCGAGGTCGATCGCGACGTCGAGCGCGGCCTGATCTCCGCCGATCAAGCCGGGGCGGCCCGCCTTGAAATCCAGCGCCGCGTGCTGGCGGCCGGTGACGGCGCCGAGTCGCGCCTTGGCATCGGCACCACGACCCGCCGGGTCACCGCGCTGGCGCTGGCCGTGGTGGTGCCGCTGGGCGCCTTCGGCCTTTACACGGTGACCGGCGCGCCCGACCTTCCGGCCCAGCCCTTCGCCGAGCGCCAGCAACAGCGCCTCGACATGCCGGGCGATCAGGCGCAACAAATGATCGCGCTGGTCGAACGCCTTGCGGAAAAGCTGCGCACCGATCCCGACAACGCCCAAGGCTGGGCGATGCTGGGCCGCTCTTACCGCGCCCTGGGCCGCCACGCCGAGGCGGCCGACGCCTATGGTCAGGCGGTGGCGCGGGGCGAGGCGGATGTCGATCTGCTGGGCGACTGGGGCGAGACCCTGACGCTGGCCGCCAACGGGCCGATGCCCGCCCAGGCGGTCGAGGCCTTCCAACAGGTGGTGCGCGCCGATCCGGCCGAGCCGCGCGCCCTGTTCTATCTTGGCTCGCACCGCCTCGACGCCGACGATCCCAAGGGCGCCGTCGCCATCTGGCGCCACCTCGAGGCGCACTCGCCCGAGGGTTCGGCGTGGCTGCCGGTGCTGCGCGAGCGGATCGCCGAAATCGCCAAGCAGGCCGGTTTCGACCCCGCCTCGGTGCCGGCCGAAGCGCCGGCGCTTCCCGCCGACCTGCCGCCGGTGGGCATGAGCCCCGACGAGGGCGCCCTGATCCGCACCATGGTCGCCAACCTCGCCGAGCGGCTGCGCGACGCGCCCAATGACGGCGAGGGCTGGGCCAAGCTGGGCAAATCCTATCGCGTGCTCGGCCAGACGGCCGAGTCGCGCGACGCCTACGCCCGCGCCATGGCCCTGCGGCCCGACGACGCCCCGTCGCGGCTGGGCTACGCGTCGGCCCTGTTGGCGCTCTCTCCCGATGGCGGCATTCCGCCGGGCGCCGAGAAGGCCCTGCGCGAGGCGCTGGCCCTGGCGCCCGACGATCCCGACGCCCTTTATTTCGTCGGCCTCGCCGCCGCCCAGAAGGGCGACATGGCCGAGGCGCGCACCCTATGGGGAAAGCTCGCCGCCCAGATGCCCGAGGACAGCGAGGCCCGCGCCGATCTGCAAAAGCAGATCGATATGATGACCAAGTAGGTCGCGCGACTCCGCGGGTCTGCAATGCGGGATTGACGGGGCCGATGGCTTTTTCGCCGGTGTTGGATTAGGGTTACCTGATCCAAGGAGTGGCGAATGAGACGAATCCTGGTCCCGGCGCTCGCCGCCATGGCGATTTGCGCGGCAACCCCGGCCAGCGCGGCCGAGCCCTTCTCGCCGGTGCGCTTCCGCGCCGAACTGGCGTCGGCCGACATCGCGCCGGTCGGGCCGATGCGGCGCGATCCGCTGGAAAGCTTCAATCGGCGCATGTTCGCCTTCAACGCCTGGCTGGTGCGCGACGTCATGAACCCGGTGGCGGTGGCGCTGGACCGCGCCACGCCGCAGCCGATCAAGACGGCCGGCAACAACGTCTATCAGAACCTCGTCGAGGCGGAATTCGTGCTGACCAATCTGATGGTCGGCCAGCCGCGCGAGGCCGGCATCTCGACCTTGCGCTTTGGCATCAACACGACGGCCGGCGTGCTTGGGCTGTGGGACCCCGCCGCGCGGCTGGGCCTTCAGCGCACCGAGGTCGAGTTCACCGAGGCGGTGTGCGGCATGGGCCTACGGCCCGGCCCCTACATCGTGTTCCCGGTGGTCGGCCCCACCACGATCGTCTCGGCGGCCTCGCTCACCGCCTTCCTGGGCCTGGAATGGTGGGCGCTGACCCATGTCTCGATGATGCTGGCCAACGGCCATCTGCTGCTCGACGCCAGCGTCGGCGCCGCCACCCTGCGCTACAGCATGGACCTTCCCGAAGGCGAGGACGCCTACGCGGCGCAGCGCAAGGACTACCGCGACTATCTCGTCAAGCACTGCAAGGTGGGCGCCCCGGCGGCCGGCCCGACGCCCGCCGTTTTGTGAGGCCGACGAACAGTTGACAAGGGCTTCGTCATGCCCGCGAAGCCGACCCTTCGCCGTCATGCCCGTGCTTGACACGGGCATCCACCACGGAGCCGC
>JADFZP010000517.1 GCA_015232485.1 Alphaproteobacteria bacterium | reverse complement strand
CGTGGATGCCCGTGTCAAGCACGGGCATGACGGCGAAGGGTCGGTGCCGACCGACCCGCCGCCATGGCTCGCCGATCAGTCGATCTCGCCGACGTAAATCCCCAGGCCGCGCGCCGTCCGCACCAGGGCGCCGCCGGCGTCGACGCAGCGATAGACGCCGACCACGTCCTCGAGCGCCACGTCGACCACGCTGCGGTCGTGCCAGGCGACCATGCGGTCGAAGCGGCCCTTGGCGACCAGATCGACGGCATGGACGCCGAAGCTCGACGCCAGCACGCGATCGCGCATCGAGGGGGTTCCGCCGCGCTGGACGTGGCCCAGCACGGTGACCCGCGTCTCGCAACCCACCGTCTTGGCGATCTGCTCGCCCAGCCAATGGCCGATTCCGCCATAGCGCGACTCGCCGCCCGACCAGTTGACCTGGACCTTGTCGCCCATGTCGGTCTTGACGCCCTCGGCGACCACCACCAGCCCGTGGCTGCGGCCTTCCTTCATGACGCCGCGCAGCTTGGTGGCCACCGCCTCGATGTTGTAACGAAGCTCGGGCATCAGGATCACGTCGACGCCGCCCGCGATGCCGGCTTGCAGCGCGATGTGGCCGGCGTCGCGGCCCATGACCTCGAGGATCATCACCCGGTGATGGCTGGCCGCCGTGGGCTGCAAGCGGTCAAGCGCCTCGACCGCCACGTCCAGGCCGGTCGAGAAGCCGATCGAGTACTCGGTGAGATGGACGTCGTTGTCGATGGTCTTGGGAATGCCGACCATCGGAATTTTGCCCTGCTGGCACAGCCGGCGCAGAATCTTCAGGCTGCCGTCGCCGCCGATCACGATCAGCGCGTCCAGCCCCAGTTGGCGGAAGCCCTCGGCGAAATCGGCGCTGCGATCCTTGCGGCTGCCGTCGGGCATCGGAAACGCGAAGGGGTCGCCCTTGTTGGTGGTGCCCAGCACCGTCCCGCCCAGGCGCAACAGGCTGCCGGTCAGGTCGGAGAGGGTGAATTCCACGGTCTCCAGCGGCCGGTTCATCAGGCCCAGCGTGCCGTCCTTGATGCCTATGACCGACCAGCCATAGGTGCCGACCGCGCGGTGGACCACCGCCCGGATGGCCGAGTTCAGTCCGGCGCAGTCGCCGCCGCTGGTCAGGATTCCCAGGCGCTTGGGTGTCGTCATCGCTTCGACCTTTCGCTTGACCGGCCCAACATCGTCATCAACAGCCATACCGTTTCGTGGCGCTTTCTGCTAGTGTCTTTCCCGCGAAACTCTCCGCGCGCCGAAGGTCATGATCGACGACAGCAACGAACTGCTGCGACAAAAACTCGCTGAACTGAAGCTCGAGCACCGTGACCTGGACGATGTGATCGACAGGCTTGCCCGCTCGTTCCCGGTCGACCAGATGCAGCTGCAGCGCTTGAAGAAGCGCAAGCTGATGCTGAAGGACCAGATTATTCGACTTGAAAGCGACCTGGTGCCAGACATCATCGCCTGATCTAGAGCCTCGCCTCGTCGGCTTCGACCAACATTTCCTCGGCGGTGCGCCCACCGCGGAAGGGGACCACGCCGATGCGCGCCGCCAGCGGAATCATTTCGCCCCGCCATTCGAAGGCCGGGCTTTCGATGGCGCGCGCCAACTGATCGGACTTGCCGGCCGCCGCGTCGGGCTCGGCGACCGTCAGGATCACCAGGAAGGCGCCGCCGTCGAGGTGGCCGATGACGTCGCTTTTGCGCAGCACCGAGCCGATCGCCGCCGCGACATGGGCCAGTGCCGCGTCGCCGGCCGCGTTGCCGCGGAAGCGGCGGATGGCGTCCAGTCCCTCGACATGCACCGAGGCCAAGGCGCCCGGCATGCCGCTGCGTTCGCCATAGGCGAGCAGCCGGCCAAGCTCGCGCATCACGCCGCGACGCCCCAGGATCGGCGCCACCGGGTCGCGCTCGGCCTCCTCTTCGAGGAACGCCTCGCGGCCTCGCAGGCGATCGATCTCCTGGCGCGTGGAATCCAGCTCGCCCATCATCGAGGCGATCGATTCCCGCACATGCGGGGTCAGGAAGACGTCGGGGATGCCCAAGATGGTGGCGGCGTCGCGGATGCTGCGCAAGCCGCTGCCGCGCAAGTTCTGATAACGGCGGGCCGGGCGCTGGTGATCGCCGCCCTCGGCTTGACGGTCTCCCACCGGCATGGCCCTGCCGACCGCTTGTTCCTCGTCGTCTTCCAAAGGCCCCATCCTTATCGGCCGTCGCCCGATGATAACCTCGTCGGCGCGGGCTGGGCAATTTTTGTCTGGCGCGCGCCGACGCCGAACCTATAATCGCCCCCTTCGCAAAGGAGGCTAGCGCGAAGCAATGGAAGGCCCCGCCGTTGGCATCATCATGGGCAGCCAGTCCGACTGGGAAACCATGCGCCACGCCGCCGAAACCCTCGAGACTCTCGGCGTTTCGTTCGAGACGCGCATCGTCTCGGCCCATCGCACCCCCGATCGCCTGTGGGAGTACGCCCGCACGGCGCGCGACCGCGGCCTCAAAGTGATCATCGCCGGGGCGGGTGGCGCCGCCCATCTGCCCGGCATGACCGCCGCCATGACGCCGCTGCCGGTGTTCGGGGTGCCGGTCGAAAGCAAGGCGCTCAAAGGAATGGACAGTCTGCTGTCGATCGTTCAGATGCCCGGCGGCGTGCCGGTCGGCACCGTCGCCATCGGCAAGCCGGGGGCGATCAACGCCGCCCTGCTGGCCGGCTCGGTGCTGGCCTTGATGGATGGGCGCATAGCCGCCGCTTTGGACGACTGGCGGGCCCGCCAGACCGCCGCGGTGGCGGACCAGCCCTCATGATCCGGCCCGGCGGCACGATCGGCATCATCGGCGGCGGCCAGCTCGGACGCATGACCGCCCTGGCGGCGGCGCGGCTGGGCTATCGCTGCCACGTCTTCACT
>JADFZP010000516.1 GCA_015232485.1 Alphaproteobacteria bacterium | reverse complement strand
CGGCCATCGCCGGCTCGGGCTTCTTGGCGGCGGGTTGGGCCGTGGCGGCCGGTCTGGCGGCGGCGCCGGCCGCGTCGATGCTGCCCAGCAGGCCGCCCACCAGGACGGTGCTGCCTTCCGGGGCGTCGATGGCGACCAGGGTGCCGGCCGAGGGCGAGGGCACCTCGACGGTGACCTTGTCGGTCTCCAGCTCGACCAGCGGCTCGTCGGCGGCGACGCTGTCGCCGACCTTCTTGAACCATTTGGCGATGGTCGCTTCGCTGACCGATTCGCCGAGAGTGGGGACCGTGATTTCGCTAGGCATTGGCTTTCCCCGGAGTAAGGAGTTTGCTCATCGGCGTGGGCCGGCGGAACGGTTTGGGCAGTTCGTCGACCGGGCGGCGCAGGGCCTGCTCGACGAGCAGCGCCTGTTCCTGCTGGTGCTTCTTCAACGAGCCGGTGGCCGGCGAGGCGGCCGCCTTGCGTCCGGCATAGTGGACGCGGCCGTCGCGGGCGCCAAGCTCTTCCAGGATGTAGCCCAGGCGGCTGTGGACGAAGGTCCAGGCGCCCATATTGGCCGGCTGCTCCTGGCACCACACCAACTCGGCGTTGGGGTAGCGGCCCAGTTCGCGGACCAGCGTGTCCTTGGGCCAGGGATAAAGCTGCTCGACGCGGATGATCGCCACGTCGTCCTGGCCCGACGCCGTGCGCTCCTCCAGCAGGTCGTAATAGACCTTGCCCGAGCACAGCACGACGCGGCGGATCTCGGCGTCGGGGCGCAGCGGGTGGGTCTCGGCCAGCACGCGATGGAAGCGGCTGCCCGGCCCCATGTCGGCCAGCGACGAGACGCACAGCTTGTGACGCAGCAGCGATTTCGGCGTCATCACCACCAGCGGCTTGCGGAAGTTGCGCCGCACCTGGCGCCGCAGGGCGTGGAAGTAGTTGGCCGGGGTGGTGAAGTCGCAGACCTGCATGTTGTCTTCGGCGCAAAGCTGGAGATAGCGCTCGACGCGCGCCGAGCTATGCTCGGGCCCCTGGCCCTCCATGCCGTGCGGCAGCAGCAGGACCAGACCGGACATGCGCAGCCATTTCGATTCGGCCGAGCAGATGAACTGGTCGATGATCATCTGGGCGCCATTGGCGAAGTCGCCGAACTGGCCCTCCCACAGCACCAGGGCATGCGGCTCGGACAGCGAATAGCCGTATTCGAAGCCCAGCACGCCGGCCTCGGACAGCGGGCTGTCGATCACCTCGAAATGGGCCTGGCCCTCCTTGACGTGATTGAGCGGCACGTAGCGGCTTTCGTCGTCCTGATCGGTCAGGACGGCGTGGCGCTGCGAGAAGGTGCCGCGGCCGACGTCCTGGCCGGACAGGCGCACCGGGGTGCGCTCGGCCACCAGGGTGCCGAAGGCCAGCGCCTCGCCGGTCGCCCAGTCGATGCCCTGGCCGGACTCCATCATCTCGCGCTTGGCCTGCAACTGGCGCAGGATCTTGCGGTTGGCGTTGAAGCCGTCGGGCACCTTGGACAGCGCCAGACCGATCTCCTTCAACGTCTCGAGGGGGACGTCGGTGCGCTCTTCGCGCAGCTCCTCCTCGTCGGCGAGTTGGGCGAGGCCCGACCACTTGCCCTCCAGCCAGTCGGCCTTGTTGACCTTGTAGGCCTTGGCCGCCTCGAACTCGCGCTCCAGGCGGTCCTGGAAGCCCGAGACCATGCCGTTGGCCTCGTCCTCGCCGATCAGCCCTTCCGAGACCAGCTTGCGGGCGTAAAGCTGCCGCGTGGTCGGGTGCTGGGCGATCTTGCGATACATCAGGGGCTGGGTGAAGGCCGGCTCGTCGCTTTCGTTGTGGCCGTGGCGGCGGTAGCAAGTCATGTCGATCACCACGTCCGCCTTGAACTGCTGGCGGAATTCGATGGCGATGCGGGCGGCGTGGACCACGGCCTCGGGATCGTCGGCGTTGACGTGGAAGATCGGCGCCTGGACCATCTTGGCGACGTCCGAGGAATAGGGCCCCGAACGCGAATATTGCGGCGTGGTGGTGAAGCCGATCTGGTTGTTGACGATGATGTGCAGCGTGCCGCCGGTCATGAAGCCCTTGAGCTGCGACATCATGAAGCACTCGGCCACGATACCCTGGCCGGCGAAGGCGGCGTCGCCATGCAGCAACAGGCCCATCACGCGGGTGCGGTCGTCGTCGCCGCGCTGGGTCTGCTTGGCGCGAACCTTGCCCAGCACCACCGGGTCGACGACCTCCAGATGCGACGGGTTGGCGGTCAGCGACAGATGCACGGTCTTGCCGTCGAAGTCGCGGTCGGCCGAGGTGCCCAGATGGTACTTCACGTCGCCCGAGCCCTGCACGTCCGACGGATTGGCCGGGTTGCCCTGGAACTCGGAGAAGATCGCCTGATAGGGCTTGTGCATGAAGTTGGCGAGCACGGTCAGGCGGCCGCGATGGGCCATGCCCAGCACGACGTCCTCAAGCCCAAGCTGGCCGCCGCGCTTCAGGATCTGTTCCAGCGCCGGGATGACGCTTTCGCCGCCTTCCAGGCCGAACCGCTTGGTGCCGGTGTATTTCAGTTGCAGATAGCGCTCGAAGCCCTCGGCCTCGGTCAGGCGTTCAAGGATCGCCCGCTTGCCGCGATCGGTGAAATCGGTCTGGTTGGCGACCGATTCGATGCGGCGCTGGATCCACGACTTCTGCTCGGGGTCCTGGATGTGCATGAACTCGACACCGATGGTGCCGCAATAGGTGGCGCGCAGGATGCCGATGATCTGGCGCAAGCTCGCCGTCTCAAGCCCCAGGACCTTGTCGATGAAGATCGGGCGGTCCAGATCCTCGGCCGTGAAGCCGTAGGTGCGCCAGTCGAGTTCGGGATGCGGCTCGCGCGGGGCGAGGCCCAGCGGATCGAGATTGGCTTCCAGATGGCCGCGCACGCGATAGG
>JADFZP010000515.1 GCA_015232485.1 Alphaproteobacteria bacterium | reverse complement strand
CTCGCCGCGCTGGGCCTGCGCCTCGGGATCGTCGGCGCGCCGGTCGGCCAGCGCCAAAGCCTGATCGGCCTCGCCGCGCTGAAGGTGAAGCAGCCCGAGCAGACGCAGCGCCTCGGGGTGGTCGGGGCGGCGCTCCAACACCGCGCCATACAGCGCCGCCGCCTCGTCGAGCAGTCCCTGCCGGTGGTACTCCAGCGCGCGGCCGAGCAGCAGGGCGGCGCTCATCAGCGCAAATCGGGGGCGCGCAAGGCGCCGGGGCGCGTCTCGACGCCCCGCAGCAGGGGCTCGGCGATGGTGCCCAGGCGGTTCAGACGGGTGGCCAGCACGCCCAGGCCATGGGCGGTGACTCCGCCCGCCTCGAGCGCCTCGAACAGCAGCACGATCGGCCGCTTGGGCTTGGGGAAGACGGTCACCGCCACCTCGCGGCCGGGCGGCAGGCCGGCCAGTTCCTTGGCGGCGGCGAGACCATCGCCCAGCCCGCCCAGGCGGTCGACCAGACCGAGCCGATGGGCGTCGGCGCCGCTCCACACCCGGCCGCGCGCCACCTCGTCCAGCTTCTCGGGGGTCAGGTTGCGGGTCTGGCCCACCTTGCCGGTGAAATCGGCGTAGATGCGGTCGAGGATGAGGTTGAGGCGCGCCCACGCCGATTCCGAGAACGGCTCGTTGAGGCTCCAGATCGAGGAATTGGCGCCACGCTCCAGGCTGTCCCAGTGGATGCCCAGCTTGGGCCAGAACTCGGCCAGCGCCACCTTGCCGGCGAACACGCCGATCGAGCCGGTCACGGTGCCCGGCTCGGCGAAGATCAGGCTGGCCGGCATGCTGACGAAATAGCCGCCCGAGGCGGCCATGTTGCCCATCGAGACGACCACCGGCTTGCCCGCCGCGCGCGCCTCGCGCACCGCGTCGTAGATGGCGTCCGACGCGACGTAGCTGCCGCCGGGGCTGTCGACCCGGAACAGGATGGCCTCGACGTCCTCGTCCAGGGCGGCGTCGCGGAACGCGCCCACCAGTTTGTCGACGGTCATCCGCGAGCCATCGTCGAAGGCGCCACCCTCGTCGCCGCCCAGCATCACCTGGCCGACGCCGTAGATCAGGGCGATCTTCTTGTCGGCCTTGTCGCCGGGCCGGCCGGCGCGATCGAGGTAATCGCGGACATCCATCCGGTCGACCTCGTCGGGGGCCAGCGCCAGCCTAGCGTCGCCGGCATAGCCCAGGCGGTCGACCAGACCGGCGTCCTTGGCCTCGGCCGCCATCAGCGGCGCGGTGTCGATCAGCTTGCGCACCACGGCGGGATCGAGCTTGCGCGTCTCGGCGATGCCCGCGACCACTTGCTCGACCCAGGAATCGATCAGGCCGCCCAGCGTCGCCTTGGCCTCGCGCGAAAAGCCGGTGCGGGTGACGATCTCGTGCGCCGATTTGAACTCGTGGCGGGCCGCGACCTGCGGCTGGATGCCCAGATCGACCAGCGCCTCGTTCAGGAAGGGGCTTTCCAGGCGAAAGCCGGTGATCGCCAAATCGCCCGAGGGCTGCAACCAGATCTCGCCGAACGCCGAGGCCAGGTAATAGTCGATGGTGGCCGGACCCATCTCGCCCAGGGTGTGCGAGAAGACCAGCGCCTTCTTGCCGGCTTGGCGGAAGGCCAGCACGGCGCGGCGCAATTCCTGCGCCTGGGCCATCGGCAGCTTCGCCCCGTCCAGGGTGACGAACAGCCCCTGCACCCGCGGGTCGGCCGAAGCCACCGCCAGGGCGTCGACCACGTCGCGCAGCACGTAGTCATGCTGGCCGGTCACCAGGGCGAGCGGCGTGTCGGCGGGCGCCTCGGCGACGCCCTTGTCGAGGTCCAGCGTCAGCAGCACCCGCGAGGGCATCGGGGCCGGCGAGTCGGACAGGATGACGAACAGCCAAAACCCGATCGACGCCACCACCAAGGCGCCGACCGTGGCGAGGATGGCGAGGAAAAAGCGGCCGATGCGGCGAAGCATGGGGAAAGCCTCCAGGGCCGGCGGACCCTCCCGCTATTAGGCGGCCCTGGCGGCGGCGTCAATCGGTATCACGAGAACCCGGCATGGGGGATGATCCGCCGGACGGATTCGCCGCCCTTGCGGCGGGCGCGTTCGAGATCGTAGACCATCTGGATCTCCATCCAGAAGCGCTCGGAGGTGCCGAAATAACGTGACAGCCGGATCGCCGTCTCGGCGCAGACCGACTGCCGCTCGCCGACGATGCCGTCGACGCGCTCGGCCGGCAGGTCGAGCTCGAGGGCCAAGCCCTCGGAGCTGATGCCGGTCGGCTTCAGGAATTCTTCCCTGAGGATTTCACCCGGATGAATGTTGGGCCGTTCCACCGTCGACGCCTCCTTGGGGGTTCTCGTTGGGCGTGAAAGTCGCGGAATCCGGCTCGGCGGGCAACACGGCGTCGGCGGTATGCCATTCGATGGAGGCCGCCTCCCCCGGAATGGAAATGGTTTTTGACAGCGGGCGGGATTGCTGGAACCCTAATGGGACTTTCGTCGAAGGTGGGACGCCATGTCGGACTCAGCGCTCCGCGACCAGCTCCGCGGACTCAAACTGTTCGCCGGCCTGACCGCCCGCGAGGTCGAGGCCCTGCTGGACCTCGCCCGCGAGGTGGGCGCCGAGGCCGGGTCCACCCTGGCCGAAGGCGAGGGGCTGGGGCGAGACTACCTGATCGTGTTGGAAGGCGAGATCGAGGTGGTCTTCCAGCGCCGCGACGGCGGGCTGCGCACCGAGGTGCTGCGCCCCGGCCAGACCCTGCGCCGATCGGGCGCCGTCACCGCCCTGTCGCCGATGCGCGGCCTGCGCATCGATGGCGACCGCATGGACGATCTGCTGGCCTGGTTCCATCATTTCGGCGGCGCCCCCGACGACGAACTGCGCCGCCGCATGCTGGTGGCGCGCAACGCCCA
>JADFZP010000514.1 GCA_015232485.1 Alphaproteobacteria bacterium | reverse complement strand
TGCCCTCTCCACTCGTCCTGGCCGGACTTGATCCGGCCATCCACGCGGCTCCGCGGGAACAGATGCCCGTGTCAAGCACGGGCATGACGGCGAAGGGGCGGCGTGGTGCCCTCTCCACTCGTCATGGCCGGACTTGATCCGGCCATCCACGCGGCTCCGCGGGAACAGATGCCCGTGTCAAGCACGGGCATGACGGCGAAGGGGCGGCGTGGTGCCCTCTCCACTCGTCATGGCCGGACTTGATCCGGCCATCCACGCGGCTCCGCGGGAACAGATGCCCGTGTCAAGCACGGGCATGACGGCGAAGGGGCGGCGTGGTGCCCTCTCCACTCGTCATGGCCGGACTTGATCCGGCCATCCACGCGGCTCCGCGGGAACAGATGCCCGTGTCAAGCACGGGCATGACGGCGAAGGGGCGGTGCCGGCGGGGCGCGATCAGTCCAGCGAGCCGTGCGCCGACAGCCCCTCGAACAGTGGGGCGAAGATCTTGGCGGGGGGTTCGCCGAACAGGTCGGTGATCGCCTTTTGCCGCCGCGCGTCGATCTTGCCGGGGCGGACGTCGGCGAACAGGGCCTTCATCAGCGCGCAGAACTCGGCCTCGCCGAAGGGGGCCGCCGCCTCGCGCTTGATCGGCAGGAAGGCGTTCGACCCCAGCGACACCGAGGTCGGATTGTGGGTCATCAGCTTGATGAACCAATCGCGCCGCATGTCGAAGCGGCGGAAGGCGCGAGCGATGCGCACCAGCGCCGCGTCGACGATGTCGAACGCCGCCGCCGTCGCGTAGAAGGCGTCCCAACTGAACGGTCCCTCGGCCTTCAGGTCGGCGACCACGGTCACGGCCTCGTCCTGCAGCCGCTGCAATTCCTCGTCGCCCAGGATCATCTTCAGCGCGCTGAAGAAATTGGGCAGCAGCGAGCGCGCCACGGTGCCGTCTTCGAGCAGCGGCGCGAAACGATGCACCAGCAGCCGCCCGAAAGCGTCCGAGCGCATGCGCTTGATGATCTCCATCTCGTGCTGTGCGAAGCAGGATTTCTCGGACGTCTCGAATAGCGAGGCGAGCGGCGTCGATGTGGCGGCCGACAGGGCGCTCGCCACCTTCTCGAGGTCGGCGACGGAGACGTATCCTTGGGAAGCCCGCTCTTTGACGAGCTTCATGAAAATCGTTATCGCCGCATTGGCCGAAGCTCGGCACGGATGCGGCGTATTGGTGGCATTCACTGGCGCGCCTCCGAATTCTTTCTTCGGACGTTAGCCTCATCCCCAGATGTCAAAACCTTACACTAAACTATAGACGCATCCAATGTTTTTGGCCCGCGCCCGCGCCGCGGCCCTTCGCAGCGGGCCTTGGGCGTACTAACCTTCGCGACGTGCCGGCCGGGAGAAGCGAATGGGCGACGTTCAGGACGAGGTATTCGCGTTGATGGCGCGACCCCAGACCTTCGGGCCGGGAATCGCCGCCGTCGAGCGGGTCGACACCCACATCTCGGCGCTGTTTCTGGGCGGCGAGCGGGTCTACAAGATCAAGAAGGCGGTGCGCCTGCCCTTCCTCGACTTCACCACCATCGAGCGGCGGCGCGAGGCTTGCGAGGCCGAATTGGGGCTGAACCGCCGCACGGCGCCCGAGATGTATCGCGGCTTGGCCAGCGTGACGCGCGAGGCCGACGGGCGGCTGGTGGTCGGCGGCCAGGGCGAGCCGGTCGAATGGATGGTGGTGATGAACCGCTTCGACCAGGACACCCTGTTCGACCGCTTGGCCGACCGCGGCGCGCTGACCCGCGAGCTGATGCGCGCCCTGGCCGATGAATTGGCGGCCTTCCACCGCCGCGCCCGGCGCCGCCCCGACATGGGCGGCCGCGCCTCGCTGGACTGGACGATCCGCACCAACGACGAGACCTTCCGCGCCTTCATCCCCGAGGTGTTCCCGGCCGCCGCGGTCGACGCGCTGACCGCCACCAGCCGGACCGCCCTGGACAAGGTCGCGCCGCTGCTTGAAGGGCGCCGCGAGGACGGGATGGTGCGCCACTGCCATGGCGACCTCCATCTCGGCAACATCTGCCTTTACGAGGGCCGGCCGACCATCTTCGACGCCATCGAATTCAGCGAGGCGGTGGCCTGCATCGACGTCCTTTACGACCTCGCCTTCCTGCTGATGGACCTTGAATTCCGCGACCATCGGCGGCTGGCGTCGCACGCCTTCAACCGCTATCTCGAACAGACCGGCGACATCGGCGGGATGGCCGCCATGCCGCTGTTCCTGTCCTGCCGCGCCGCGATCCGCGCCCACGTCTCGGCGGCGATGGCCGCCAACCAGCACGGCGAGGCCAAAGAGCGGCGCCTGCGCGACGCGCGGCGCTATCTGGCCACCGCCACCGGCTGCCTTGCCCCGCCACCCGCCCGGCTGGTCGCGGTGGGTGGATTGTCGGGCAGCGGCAAGTCGCGCATGGGTCGCGAGTTGGCGCCCTTCCTGGGCGCCGCGCCGGGCGCCGTGGTGGTGCGCAGCGACGTCTTGCGCAAGCGCCTGATGGGCGTCGACCCCGAGACCCACCTGGAAGCCGACGGCTACACCCCCGAGATGACCGAGCGCACCTATGCCGCCCTGTTCGACGAAGCGGCCCGCGTCCTGGCGGCCGGCCACTCGGTTGTCGCCGACGCGGTGTTCGCCAAGCCCGAGCAGCGCGACCGCATCGCCGAGGTGGCCCGATTGGCCGGCGCGCCCTTCCAGGGCGTGTGGCTGGAAGCCGCGCCCGAGGTGATGGAGCAACGCATCGTCAGCCGCAAGCGCAACGCCTCGGACGCCACCACGTCGGTGCTGCGGCAACAACTCGAATACGATCTGGGCGAAATCGGCTGGTCGCGGGTCGACACCGGCCGCCCCAAGGCCGAAAGCCTGCGTGTCGCCCGTCAAGTGCTGGGGATATGAGGCCG
>JADFZP010000513.1:457-2934 GCA_015232485.1 Alphaproteobacteria bacterium | reverse complement strand
GCGACCCGGTCGCCGGGCCCATCGACGCCCAGGCGCAGCCCATCGCCGCGGCCCCGGCCGCCGAGCCGCCGGTCGGCGACGAATTGTCGGCGCCGCTCGACCGCCGCTACACCTTCAAGAACTTCGTGGTCGGCAAGCCCAACGAGTTCGCCCACGCGGCGGCCCAGCGAGTCGCCGATTTCGACACCGTGTCGTTCAACCCGCTGTTCCTGTATGGCGGAGTCGGGCTGGGCAAGACCCATCTGATGCACGCCATCGCCCACCACATCCGCGAGCGCAACCCCAGGCGCACGGTGGTCTATCTGTCGGCCGAGAAGTTCATGTACCGCTTCGTGCGGGCCCTGCGCTACCAGGACACCATGTCGTTCAAGGAGCAGTTCCGCTCGGTCGACGTGCTGATGATCGACGACGTCCAGTTCATCGGCGGCAAGGACTCGACGCAGGAGGAGTTCTTCCACACCTTCAACGCGCTGATGGACCAGGGCCGCCAGATCGTGATCTCGGCCGACAAGTCGCCCGCCGAGCTGCAGGGCATGGAGGAGCGGCTGCGTTCGCGACTCGCCTGCGGTCTGGTCGCCGACATCCACGCCACCACCTACGAATTGCGGCTGGGCATCCTCGATTCGAAAGCCGAGCAGATGGGCCAGGTGGTGCCGCACAAGGTCATCGAGTTCCTCGCCCACAAGATCACCTCGAACGTCCGCGAGTTGGAGGGGGCGCTCAACCGGGTGGTGGCGCATTCGCAACTGGTCGGCCGCGACATCACCCTGGAATCGACGCAAGAGGTCTTGCACGACCTGCTGCGCGCCAACGACCGCCGGATCACCATCGAAGAGATCCAGAAGAAGGTCGCCGAGCATTTCAACATCCGGGTCGCCGAGATGGGCTCGGCGCGCCGCGCCCGTCAGGTGGCGCGCCCCCGCCAAGTGGCGATGTATCTGGCCAAACAGCTCACCTCGCGCTCGCTGCCCGAAATCGGGCGCAAATTCGGCGGTCGCGACCACACCACCGTCATGCACGCGGTCAAAAAGATCGAGGAGCTGCGCCAAAGCGACAGCAACTTCGCCGAGGATGTCGAACTGCTGCGGCGCATGCTGGAGGGGTGATTCCCACCGGATCAAGATAACCACCAAGACACCAAGGACACCAAGGTTCACCAAGGCGGACGCGCGGTTGTGACAATTTGCGCCGGTCCCTTGGCGCCTTCTTGGTGTCCTTGGTGTCTTGGTGGTGAACTTGTTTTCCTTACCGCCGGCCGGTGCCATCGGCGTGGCGGCTCGCCGGTATGAATTCGCTTCGGATTTCAAGGGCTTTTGCTATACTGGCCAGCCCCGCGCCGGGGGGGCGCGTCCATAGCCGGGTAGCCATGAGACTGACCATCGAACGAGCCTCGCTGCTGAAATCGCTTGCCCATGTGCAAAGCGTCGTCGAGCGTCGCAACACCATTCCCATCCTGTCCAACGTGCGGATCGAGGGGCGCGCCGGTGCGCTCAGCCTGAACGCCACCGACATGGATCTCGACATCGTCGAGACGGTCGCCGCCGACGTGGCGCGGCCGGGGGCCGCCACCGCGCCGGCCCACACGCTGTACGACATCGTGCGCAAGCTGCCCGACGGCAGCCAGGTCGAGCTTGACCACTCGTCCGACGACGGGCAACTCACCCTGCGTTCGGGGCGGTCGAAGTTTTCGCTGGCCTGCCTGCCGGTCGAGGACTTCCCGGCGCTGTCGGGCGGCGATCTGCCCTACGCGTTCAGCCTGCCGGCCGACGAGTTGAAGGTGCTGATCGATCGCACCCGCTTCGCCATCTCGACCGAAGAGACCCGCTATTACCTGAACGGCATCTATCTGCACGCCGCCAGCAACAACGGCGTCTCGGTGCTGCGCGCGGTGGCCACCGACGGCCATCGGCTGGCCCGCGTCGAGGTGCCGCTGCCCGAGGGCGCCGCCGGCATGCCGGGCGTCATCCTGCCGCGCAAGGCGGTGGCCGAGCTGCGCAAACTGCTCGACGAGGCGGTGGCCGAGGTCACCGTGTCCTTGTCCGAGGCCAAAATCCGCTTCGCCTTCGGCGACGCCGTGCTGACCTCCAAGCTGATCGACGGCACCTTCCCCGACTACGAGCGGGTGATCCCGGCCGACAACGACAAGGTCTTGGAGGTCGAGTGCAAGGCCTTCGCCCAGGCGGTCGACCGCGTTTCGGCGATCTCGACCGAGAAAAGCCGGGCGATCAAGGTGTCGGTCGACAAGGGCCAGGTCACCCTGTCGGCGTCCAGCCCCGAGAACGGCACCGCCGAGGAGCAGATCGAGGGCAGCTACAATTCCAGCGCCATCGAGATCGGCTTCAATTCGCGCTACCTGCTCGACATCTTGCAGCAGATCGAAGGCGATGCGGCCCGCTTCGCCATGTCGGACGCCGCCTCGCCGACCGTGGTGCGCGAGGTGTCGGACGGCAGCGCGATCTACGTGCTGATGCCGATGC
>JADFZP010000513.1:0-447 GCA_015232485.1 Alphaproteobacteria bacterium | reverse complement strand
GTGTGATGTGATCGCGGTCGGGGCGGCGGAGGACGGGCCTGGGGGGGACAGGCTGGGCGTGACCCGCCTGACTTTGACCGGGTTCCGGTCGTGGGATCGCCTGCGGATCGAGACGGATATGCGGCCGGTGGTCCTGACGGGGCCGAACGGGGCGGGCAAGACCAACATCCTCGAGGCGCTGTCCTTCCTGTCGCCCGGCCGGGGTTTGCGGCGGGCGAAGCTGTCCGAGGTGGCGCGGCACGAGGCGGGGGGCGATTCGCCCTGGTCGGTCGCGGCGACGCTGGTCACGCCGGCCGGAGTGGTCGAGGTGGCGACGGGACGCGAGGCGGGCAGCGAACGCCGCATGGTGCGGATCGACGGCCAGCCGGCCAAAAGCCAGACGGCGCTGGCCGAGGTGGCCAGCCTGATGTGGCTGACCCCGGCGATGGACCGTCTGTTCCTGGAAGG
>JADFZP010000512.1 GCA_015232485.1 Alphaproteobacteria bacterium | reverse complement strand
TCGAGACGACAAGTTCACTGTTCGCCATCGCCGGCGTCATCGTCTCGGCGGGCTTCAGCGAATTGATGTCGCGCTATCTGTTGTGCGTCGCCAAGCAAAACAACAATGTGGCTCTCCGATCGGCTAGTCGTGACAACCGCATCGATGCGATCACATCCGTCGTCGTGTTCGCGGGCATCGTCCTGACGGGCGCGGGCGTCGCCGCCGCCGACCACATCGCCGCCCTCGTCGTCTCCTTGATCGTCATGAACATCGGCAGGCTGATCGCCTGGGATGCCATCAAGGGCCTGCTGGACGTTTCGGTTTCGCGGGAAACCCTCGAGAAAATCGCCCGTAAATCGCGGACCACGAGAGGCGTGAGGGAGATCAAGTTGATCCGGGGCCGCAGCCTTGGAGAATTCTGGGAAGTCTACATGCACGTCTCGATCGACGAGGCGCTGACGGTCGCCGAAAGCAACGCCATCGTCAACAGCCTACGAAGGACTATCCTCGCCAGCTTCCCCGACGTTCAGCATGCCTGGATCATCGCGGTGCCAGACAAAAGCCAGGGCGGCGACATCGCGGATTATTGGGCAAATCACTTGTTCGCCGATGCGCGAAATTTTGCCGCGCGCGACGCGGTGACGGGCTCGTTGGTGGAATCGGAAAACGCCAGGATTGGGTCATCATGATTGACATAACAAAAGCTCGGCTGGTCCACCTTAAATGGCTGCTTCAGCTAGAAAAGAAAATACGGCATGAGGTGCCGCAAGAGCTGGAGTCATGCCGAATATGTGAACTCGGGAAGTGGATATATTCCGAGGCTATTGAAAAATATGGTTCCTACCCAGAGATTTCATTTCTTGAGAAACGCCACAGGCGTTTTCATGAAACCGCGGATTTGCTTGTAACGCTGTACCGGGAGAGAAACTTCGTAGAGGCTGAGGTCGCTCTCGACGAGTTGAAGCGTGATAGTCAGGACCTCATCTTCATGTTGACGATGTTCGAGTATCGTTACACCGGGTTTGGCGAAACATGCTGAATGAGAGATAGTCATGGGCAAGTCTTCAGAGCGACTCATTTCCGTAGATAGAGTTCTCGAAATTTTGGCATCGTCCATTAGCATCATCCTTGGCCTGTTCGGAATTGGCCAGTACTACGGATCAAGAAGCACCATCAGGCCGGAGCGTATCTATTCCAGCACCGAAGCCGCCGCGTTCCTGGAGATGGATCGCCTGGACGTGCTCCGCCTCATCAAAAGCGGCGCCATCCAGGCGGGCAAGGGCGGCAACGGCAACTATCGGATTATCGGCCAGTCCCTGATCAATTATTTGGCACGTTCGACCGCGTCACCGATCGATTGAGACTGACATGCTCGACGTGGGCGCGGCACGCCTTTCCCATTTGCGCTGGCAAATGGCGTTGGAACGGTTCATTCGAGGAAGCGAGGTTCCCGATTCGTTGCGGGGGCACGACGACTGCGCTTTGGGGCGATGGCTGGCTGGCGAAGGCTTGCGCCTTTACGGAGAGAACCAGAGGATTTGGGTTCTCAAGGTCGCGCATAAGCGGTTCCATCGATTGGCGGACCAGATTCTCGGCCAGGGACCTTCATCGGGCGACCAGGGCGCCGAATGCTTGGAGAAATTGCGGCGTGTCAGTCGCGATATCCTGTTTCTCCTCACCTCGTTGGAACTGGATGCCTCCGGTCGGGGCCGCGAGTCCCTACGGACCCGGTTCCTGAAGTGGTTACGGTCAAGAACACGCCGATCGGACGCGCGGCGCCCGCTGTCGGTGACCGAGGCCCGCTTGGCTCATTTGCGCTGGCTTGGACAACTCCAGGATGTCTTGTCGGGAAGCGGGGCGGCGCCCGAGCGATGTTCGGCGGCGTCATGCCCTCTTGGGGTCTGGATCGACGGCGTGCCGAACGAGATCGCCGCATCCAACCCGGACGTGGTCCGGGCGCTCGACGACGCGCATCAACGGTTCCACCAAGCGATTGAAACGACCATGACGGCTCAAAGCGCGGGAGACCTCCATCTGGCCGACGAAGCCTATGGAGACGCTTCGGACTTCAGCGCGGAAGTCGTCTTCCATTTGACGAATCTGGAATTGGCCATGGCCGGAAGCGGAGAACTGGCGAGCGAGGAGGCGGTCGAGATATGAGGCCAACCACGCCGGCGGACCGTGATCGTCTGATGCGCTGGGCGACCTATGCCTCGGCGGGCACCGCCGCCACGTTGATCGCCATCAAACTGGCCGCCTGGACGATGACCGGATCCGTCGCGCTGCTTTCCACCCTGATCGATTCGGTGATCGATGCGGCGGCGTCGCTGGTCAATATCTGGGCGGTGCGCCACGCCCTCATGCCGATGGACCAGCATTACCGTTTCGGCCGCGGCAAGGCGGAACCCTTGGCCGGTCTGGGACAAGCCGCCTTCATCGTGGGGGCCGGGATGTTTCTGCTGATCGAAGCGGCGGATCGGGCGCTCCATCCAACCACGATCGTCCAGGGTGAAGTCGGAATCGTCGTCATGGTCATTTCCATCATCCTGACGCTGGCGCTGGTGAAGTTCCAACGCCATGTGATCCGCCGAACCGAATCCGTGGCGATTTCCGCCGATTCCCTGCATTACGCCGGAGATGTTCTCATCAACCTCAGCGTTATCGTCTCCATGCTCTTGAGCATGTGGTTCGGATGGGGATACGCCGATCCAATCTTCGCCGCGGCCATCGCCGGGTTCCTGATTTGGAACGCGCGGGCCATCGCCATACGATCTCTGAAGGTCTTGATGGATCGCGAACTACCGGATCAGGAGCGGCAAAGCATCCGAATGATCGCCATGAGTCACCAAGATGTCAGGAACGTCCACGACCTAAGGACACGCCAATCGGGAATCCACGGCTTCATCCAGCTTCATCTGGAACTGGATGGAGAGATGTCCCTCAATCATGCCCA
>JADFZP010000511.1 GCA_015232485.1 Alphaproteobacteria bacterium | reverse complement strand
ATCCCGCCCGACATCGCGGCGGCCGATCTGGCGGCGGCGCTGGTCAAGTCGCGGCGGCGCGACGCCGAGGCGGGGGGAGCGGGCGTCGGTCCGCACCGTTCGGACTTGGCGGTGCGCCACCGGGGCAAGGACATGCCGGCCGGTCAATGCTCGACCGGCGAGCAGAAGGCGTTGTTGATTTCGCTCGTGCTGGGCCAGGCGCGGGTGCGGGCGGTGGAGCGGGGCGTGGCGCCCATGCTGCTGCTCGACGAGGTGGCGGCGCATCTCGACGAGACGCGCCGGAGGGCGCTGTTCGACGAGCTTTGCGCCATGGGGGCGCAAAGCTGGCTCACCGGGACCGAGCCGGCGCTGTTCGCCGGTCTGGACGGGCGGGCGCAGTTTTTCCGCGTGCGGGACGCCACGGTCACGCCGCAACAGGAGCTTTGAAGGTCGCATGACGACGACGACGAATCCCGACGACTACTCGGCATCCTCGATCAAGGTTTTGCGCGGGCTCGAGGCGGTGCGCAAGCGACCCGGCATGTATATCGGCGACACCGACGACGGCTCGGGCCTGCACCACATGGTCTACGAGGTGGTCGACAACGCCATCGACGAGGCGCTGGCCGGCTGGTGCGACGCGGTCGACGTGGTGCTGAACCCCGAAGGTTCGGTGACGGTGCGCGACAACGGGCGCGGCATCCCGGTCGACATCCACTCCGAGGAGGGGGTCTCGGCGGCCGAGGTCATCATGACCCAGCTTCACGCCGGCGGCAAATTCAACCAGGATTCCTACAAGGTGTCGGGCGGCCTGCACGGGGTCGGCGTCTCGGTGGTCAACGCCCTGTCCGAAACGCTGGATCTGCGCATCTGGCGCGGCGGCCACGAGTACCGGATGATGTTCCGTCACGGCGACCCGGTGGCGCCCTTGGCCGAATACGGCCCGGCGCCCGAGGGCAAGACCGGCACCGAAGTCACCTTCATGCCCTCGTCGCAGACCTTCACCATGCTCGAATTCGATTTCGAGACGCTGGAGCACCGTCTGCGCGAGCTGGCCTTCCTGAACTCCGGGGTGCGGCTGCGCCTGACCGACGCGCGCCACGCCGAGGTCAAGACGGCCGATCTGCATTACGAGGGCGGCATCGAGGCCTTCGTGCAATGGCTCGACCGCTCGAAGACCGCGCTGCACCAGCCGCCGATCACCGTTTCCGGCCAGCGCGAGGGCATCACCGTCGAGATTTCGATGGAATGGACCGACAGCTATCACGAGACGATGCTGTGCTTCACCAACAACATCCCGCAAAAGGACGGCGGCACCCATCTGGCCGGCTTCCGCGCCGCGCTGACCCGCACCGTCAACAACTACGCCAATGAAAGCGGGCTGTCGAAAAAGGAAAAGGTGCAACTGACCGGCGACGACATGCGCGAGGGCCTGACCTGCGTGCTGTCGGTCAAGGTGCCCGATCCCAAATTCTCGTCGCAGACCAAGGAGAAGCTGGTCTCCTCCGAGGTCCGTCCGGTGGTCGAGAACGTGGTCGCCGAGCGGCTGGCCCAGTGGTTCGAGGAGCACCCCAGCGAGGCCCGCAAGGTGGTCGGCAAGGTGGTCGAGGCGGCGGCGGCCCGCGAGGCGGCCCGCAAGGCGCGCGAACTGACCCGGCGCAAGGGCGCGCTCGACATCGCCACCCTGCCCGGCAAGCTGGCCGACTGCCAAGAGCGCGACCCGGCGCTGGCCGAAATGTTCATCGTCGAGGGCGATTCGGCCGGCGGCTCGGCCAAGCAGGGCCGCAACCGCGCCTTCCAGGCCATCCTGCCGTTGCGCGGCAAGATCCTCAACGTCGAGCGCGCGCGCTTCGACAAGATGCTGGGCTCGGCCGAGATCGGCACCCTGATCGCCGCGCTGGGCACCAGCATCGGGCGCGAGGATTTCGATATCGCCAAGGCGCGCTATCACAAGATCATCATCATGACCGACGCCGACGTCGACGGCAGCCACATCCGCACCCTGCTGTTGACGTTCTTCTACCGCCAGATGCCCGAGATGATCGAGCGGGGCTATCTGTACATCGCCCAGCCGCCGCTGTACCGCGCCAAGCGCGGCCACAGCGAGGTCTATCTGAAGGACGACCGCGCGCTTGAGAACTACCTGATCGAGGGTGGCCTGTCCGAGACGGTGCTCAGGCTGCACGACGGCCGCCAGATCGCCGGCCCCGAACTGCGCGAACTGGCCGAGCAGGCGCGCGGCGCCCGCCAATTGCTGGGTCCGCTGGCCCGGCGCATCCCGTTGCGCGTCGTCGAGCAGGTGGCGATCGCCGGCGCGCTGACGCCCCGCGTGCTGGGCGACCACGGCAACGAGGCCGCCGCCTACATCGCCAAGCGCCTGGACGCGCTGGAGCCCGAATTCCACCGCGGCTGGACCGGCGCGTGGAGCGAGGGCGAGGGCCTGCTGTTCACCCGCACCCTGCGCGGCGTCACCGAGCGCCACCTGATCGACGAGGCCATGCTGCGCTCGGCCGAAGCCCGCCGCCTGGATGAAGCCGCCGATCGCCTGCAAGACACCTACGGCCACCACGGCACCCTGCTGTTCAAGGAACGCGAAGTCCCCATCACCGGCCCGGTCGGGCTGGTCGACGCGATCATGGACGCCGGCCGCAAGGGCGTGGGCATCCAGCGCTACAAGGGCCTGGGCGAAATGAATCCCGGCCAGCTTTGGGAAACCACCCTGGACCCCGAGGCGCGCACCCTGCTGCAAGTCCGCGTCAACCACGCCGACGCCGCCGAGGAGGTCTTCTCGACCCTGATGGGCGACGTGGTCGAACCGCGCCGCGAGTTCATCCAGACCAACGCGCTGAAGGTGGCGAATCTGGACGTGTGAGCGAGGTCGGCGCTGGTGCTTTGGGGTAGGTTGGTCAGCAACTCGAATGCGAAAGCGGGGTGATGCCATGCGCGAAGCCAACGGA
>JADFZP010000510.1 GCA_015232485.1 Alphaproteobacteria bacterium | reverse complement strand
TGACGATGCCGCCACCCGCCACGTCATGGCCATCGACCAGCACGAAACGGCCGAGCCGCGGATTTTCGCCGAAGGTGTCGGCGGCGATGGTGCCGCGCAGGCGCAGCAGCACCTCGGCGACCGCGTTGCGCTCGACCTGGGTGGCGTTGGCGGCCGACAAATCCTCGACGTCGACCACCTTTTCGATGGCGGCGACCTCGGCCCACACCTCGGCGGTGGCGAGGCGCAGCCGCCAGCGCGAGCCGACGGTCAGCGGCTCGCGCGACAGCCAGAACAAATTGGCGCGCAACGCCGTGCATTCGCAAGGCGAGGCGAGGCCGTGGCTGGCGACATGGCCGCGCTCGACGAAGATGTGGTCGTCGAGCGTGATGCCGACCGATTGGCCCGCCGCCGCGCCGATCGCCGGCGCCGCCTGGCTCCAACCCTCGATGCTGGCCACGCGGGCCCCCTTGCCCGAGGGCCAGAACACCAACTCGTCGCCGACCCGCAACCGGCCGCTCTCGATGCGGCCGACCACGATGCGGCGGTCGTCGAGCTTCAGCACGTCCTGCACCGGAAAGCGCAGCGGCATGTCCGCGAGGCCGGGCTGCGGGTGGAACGAGGCCAGCGCCTCGACCAAAGCGGGGCCGTCGTTCCACGGCATCTGTTCGGCCCGCGCGGTCAGGTTGGCCCCGACATAGGCCGACAGCGGCACGACATGGGTGGCGGTCAGGCCGATGCCCTTGAGGAAACCGGCGACCTCGGCCGACACTTCGTCGAAGCGCGTTTGGCTCCAGCCCACCGCGTCCATCTTGTTGACCGCCACCAAGACCTGGGTCATGCCGAGCAGATGCAACAGATAGCCGTGGCGGCGGGTCTGCTCGCGCACCCCCTCGACCGCGTCGACCACCAGCACGGCGGCATCGGCGGCGGCCGCGCCGGTGATCATGTTCTTCAGGAATTCCTTGTGGCCGGGGGCGTCGATCACCACCGTCTCGCGGCCCGGCGTCTTCAGGCGGATGCGGGTGGAATCGATGGTGATGCCCTGGTCGCGCTCGGCCTGCAAGGCGTCGAGCAGGAAGGCCCATTCGAAGGCCACGCCGCGCTTTTCCGAGGCGGCGCGGATGGACTCGACCCGCCCGTCGGGCAGGCTGCCGGTCTCGTGCAACAGGCGGCCGACCAGGGTGGATTTGCCATGGTCGACATGGCCGACGATGACGATGCGAAGCTGCGATTGAGTCATGGTTCGGCCCCTTACATATAGCCGTTGGCGCGCAGACGCTCGAAGGCGTCCTCGGACTCGCGATCCTGGGCGCGGCCCGAGCGTTCCGAAACGCGGGTTCCCGACAGTTCCTCGATGATCTCGGCCACCGAGGCGGCCGGGCTTTCGATCGGCGCGGTGCAGGGCGTGCAGCCCAGCGAGCGGAAGCGCTTGCCGTCCTTGGCGAAGTACAGGCCGACCTGCGGGATGTTCTCGCGCTGGATGTAGCGCCACACGTCCAACTCGGTCCAGTCGAGGATCGGATGGATGCGGATGCTGCCGCCCGGCGGCACGTCGGTCTTGTACTGGTCCCAGAACTCGGGCGGTTGGTCGCGCACGTTCCACTCGGCCTGCACGCCGCGCGGGCTGAAGATGCGCTCCTTGGCGCGGGTGCCTTCCTCGTCGCGGCGGATGCCGGCGATGATGCCCTTGAAGCCGTGTTCGGCGACCACCGCCTTCAGGCCGTCGGTCTTCAAAGCCTCGCAGCACGCGACGCGGCCCCGATGCGGTCCCATGCCGGCCTCCAGGGCCGCCTTGTTCTGGCCGACGATCAAGGGCAGCTTCCATTCGGCGGCGAAGCGTTCGCGGAAGGCGATCATCTCGGGCATTTTGCAGCCGGTGTCGACATGCACCACCGGAAACGGCACATGGCCGAAAAAGGCCTTGCGCACCAGCCACAGGACCACGTTCGAGTCCTTGCCGATCGACCACAGCAGGGCGACCTTTTCGATCCGGCTGAAGGCTTCGCGCAGAATGTAGAGGCTCTGGCTTTCCAGGGCGTCGAGATCGTTCATGTGCTCGTCCATTTCGTGGTGTGGATACCGCATTCCGTCTTGCCCCGCCCGGACCAGCGACCGGCCCGCACGGCGTCGCCCTCGCCCACCGGACTGGTGCAGGGCTGACATCCGATCGATCGGATGCCCTTGGCCACCAAAGGGTGGCGAGGCAGATCGCGCGCGACGAAGGCCGCCTCGATCCGCTCGGCGTCCCAGGTGGCGAGCGGCGACGCCTCGATGACGCCTCGCGCCCATTGTACGGTGGAGATGGTGGCGCGTTCGTTACCGTGGAACCGTTTTCGTCCGTCGATCAGCACCGTGAAGCCGGCCGCCCCCGTCTTGAGCGGCGCCACCTTCCGCAACGCGCAACAGGCGTCCGGGTCGCGGAACCACAATTCGCCATCCCCATCCCGGGCCGCCGCCTCGGCCGGATCGGGTCGCAGCAGGCGCAGACCGGTCAAACCCAACCGGGCCAGCAGCGTGTCGCGATAGGCGACCGTCTCGGGGAACAGGCGGCCGGTGTCGATGGTCAGGATCGGCAGGTCCGGCTTGACGCGCGCCACGAGGTCCAGCAGCACCGCCGACTCCGCCCCGAAGGACGACATCACGGCGGTGTTGCCGGGAAAGACCCGCAGCAGGGCGTGAAGCAACTCCTCGCCGTCCAGCGCGCCCAGCCAAGCGAGCAGGTCTCCGCTCATAACGCCGCCGCCTTCGCCGCGAGGTCGTCGAAGCTGGCGGTCGGTTGGGCGTGCGGCAAGGCCCGCTCGACCGCGTCAAGCCAGCGGGTGGCCGCCGCGCGCCACTGGCTGGGCGCCGCTTCGAGCGCCGCCTCGGCCTCGTCGAGCGCCGAGAGCAGAGACGGCAGATGGGTCATCGCCTGACGCAGGCGGAGCGCGACCGGCTCGGGGGCCTCGTGCTCCATCTCCTCGCCC
>JADFZP010000509.1 GCA_015232485.1 Alphaproteobacteria bacterium | reverse complement strand
GGGGCCGGCCAGGATCGCCACTGATGGCCGTAGACCGGGCCGAGATCGCCGTTCTGGTCGGCCCACTCGTCCCAAATTCCCACTTTGTTGTCGCGCAAATATTGGATGTTGGTGTCGCCGGCCAGGAACCACAGCAGCTCGTGGATGATGGCGCGCAGATGCAGCTTCTTGGTGGTCAGCAGCGGAAATCCGGCGCCAAGATCGAAGCGCATCTGGTGGCCGAACACCGAGCGCGTGCCGGTGCCGGTGCGATCCGCCTTGTCCAGCCCGGTCTCGCGCACCCGGCGCATCAGATCGAGATATTGCAGCAAACGCCCGTCCTCCCGCCGTATCGCGAAGACTTTAGCGGCAAGCCCATTCGGCGGCAATCACCCCCTGGCGCGACGGCGCGGGGCGGACTATATTGAGGGCGTCGGGAAACCGACTATGGCGCTAAACGCCGTTCGGAATAAGCGTTGCGGACCCGGGGGCGGTACCCGGCGCCTCCACCATTTCGGCGGTCCCCAGGGTGGGACCGCTCCATGGGGGCGAAACAGGATCGACGCGCGTGGTAAAGGTACGGCTTGTGCTCGGCATGGTACCGCCGTTATCGGGCTAAAAACACAAGTGCCAACGACAACGTTGAGTACGCCGCTGCCGCTTAGTCGGTAAGCGCGGTTCGGGGGGCGCCGGGCAACAGAAGTCCCCCCACTTTCTTTTCCAAGCATGGCTCCCGATCAAATGGCGCGATTTCGATACGACAAGATGGTTGAGAACGCGTTGCGCGCCGTGGTGCGCCAGGCGCTTGAGATCACCGCCCGCGAGGGCCTCAGCGACCCGCATCATTTCTACATCACCTTCCGCACCCGTCATCCCGGGGTCGAGGTGGCGGATCGGCTGCTGATGCGCCATCCCGAGGAAATGACCATCGTCATCCAGCACCAGTTCTGGGGGCTCGAGGTCGGCGAGGCCGGGTTCGAGGTGACGCTCAGCTTCAACCGTCAGAACGAACGGCTGGTGATTCCGTTCGGCGCGGTGGTCGCCTTCGCCGACCCGTCGGCCAAGTTCGGCCTGCAATTCCAGCCCGAGGGCGAGGACGCGCCCCTCGCGCCGCCGCCCTCCGGCGAGCCCGAGCCGCCCCCGCCGCCGCCCGACAAGGCCGAGGGCGGTGGTCAGGTCATCACCTTGGACAAATTCCGCAAGAAGTGACGCCGGCTTGACCTGGGGCCAAAAAAGGTGTCTCAAGAAGGCTCCTACCTGAACGCGTGGGCGCTCGCCCACCCAAGCGCGAGGCCCCGACGCCCATGACCGAGACCAGCTTCCACGAGATGTTCCCCCTCGCGGCGGACGAAACCCCGTACCGCCTGCTGACCACCGATCACGTCGGCACCGAATCGTTCGGCGGGCGGACCATGCTGACCGTCGAGCCGGCGGCGCTGACCCGGCTGGCCTTCGAGGCGTTCCGCGACTGCTCGCATCTGCTGCGGCCCGGCCATCTGCGGCAGGTGCGGGGCATTCTCGACGACCCGCTGGCCTCGGCCAACGACCGCTTCGTGGCGCTCGATCTGCTGAAGAACGCCACCATCGCGGCGGGCATGGTGCTGCCGATGTGCCAAGACACCGGCACCGCCATCGTGATGGGCAAGAAGGGCCAGCAAGTGTTCACCGGCGGCGACGACGCGGCGGCGCTGTCGGAAGGCATCAGTCAAGCCTATACCGGGCTGAACCTGCGCTACAGCCAAGTGGCGCCGCTCGACATGTATGAAGAGGTCAATACCGGCAACAATCTGCCGGCCCAGATCGACCTGTTCGCCACCGAGGGCGACGCCTACAAGTTCCTGTTCATGGCCAAGGGCGGCGGCTCGGCCAACAAGACCTACCTGTATCAGCAGACCAAGGCGCTGCTGAACCCCGATTCGCTGCGGACCTTCCTCGACGCGCAGATCCGCACGCTGGGCACCTCGGCCTGTCCGCCCTATCACCTGGCCATCGTGATCGGCGGCACCTCGGCCGAGCTGGCGCTGAAGACGGTCAAGCTGGCCTCGGCGCGCTATCTCGACGGGCTGCCGACGGCGGGGTCGAAGGGCGGGCACGCCTTCCGCGACCTCGAGATGGAGGCGCAGGTCCTGGAGATGACCCGCGCCATGGGCATCGGCGCGCAATTCGGCGGCCGGCATTTCTGCCATGACGTGCGGGTGGTCCGCCTGCCGCGCCACGGCGCCTCGTGCCCGGTGGCGATCGGCGTGTCGTGCTCGGCCGACCGCCAAGTGCTGGGCAAGATCACCAAGGCCGGCGTGTTCCTGGAGCAGCTTGAGACCAATCCGGCCCAGTACCTGCCCGAGCCCGGCGCCACCGAGCAGGCCGGCGAGGTGGTCAAGATCGACCTCAACCGGCCGATGGACGACATCCGTCGCACCCTGTCGCAATACCCGATCAAGACGCGGCTGTCCTTGTCGGGGCCGCTGATCGTGGCGCGCGACATCGCCCACGCCAAGCTGAAGGAGCGGCTGGACCGCGGCGACGGCCTGCCGCAATATTTCCGCGATCACGCGGTCTATTACGCCGGCCCGGCCAAGACCCCCAGCGGCTACGCCTCGGGCTCGTTCGGCCCGACCACGGCGGGACGCATGGACGCCTATGTCGATCTGTTCCAGGCGCATGGCGGCAGCATGGTGATGCTGGCCAAGGGCAACCGCTCGAAGGGCGTCACCGAAGCCTGCAAGAAGCATGGCGGCTTCTACCTCGGCTCGATCGGCGGCGCGGCGGCGAACCTCGCCGAACATTGCATCCGCAAGGTCGAATGCGTCGAATACGCCGAGCTGGGTATGGAGGCGATCTGGAAGATCGAAGTCGAAGACTTCCCGGCCTTCATCGTGGTCGACGACAAGGGCAACGACTTCTTCGCGGGGATTTAGCCGGAATTTCGACCGTCATGTGTGGACGGCCCCTGCTTGGCAAGGGCAAAATCAACGTTGCGAGCG
>JADFZP010000508.1:684-2966 GCA_015232485.1 Alphaproteobacteria bacterium | reverse complement strand
CGAGCGCATGGACCCCGTTCATCTGGCCGAGATGCGGCGGCCAGTCTCCTCCCAGAAGCGGCCGTGTGGCCGGCTGGCGGAGCAGACCGGCGAGCGCGCCGGTCGGCGCATCCCCATGACCGAGGAGGTGATCGGCGAGGTCGAGGAGATGTTTGGTCGGCGAGAACGGCGGCTCGCCCGCCATGATCAGCGGCGGCGCCCGGTCATAGCCGGGAATGGCCAACTCGGCCAGACCGGCCCCGGCGAGGGCGCGGCACATCGTATCGACATAGCCGAGATAGGCCTCCCACTCGCCCTCGGGAGCGCGCGTGCTCGAGCGGAAGGCGTCGAAGTCGTCCAAGCGTCCCAGAGGCGGCTCGGCGGCCGCCGTAGGCTCCAGCGCGCGCCGATCGACCCAGGGCAGCCGCGTCGGATCGAACTCGAGGGCGCCGGACTTGCTCAGACTGGCCGGCAGGATCACCGGGCAGAATGGCGCGTCCTTCACCCGCCGCGCGGCGACTCCGTTGGCGTGGCGCGGGATGAAGACCAACGGGCCGATCAAGACCGGGATCGCGGCCGGCCGATCCTGGCGCTTGTCCTGCTGACGCGCCCAGTCTTCGAAAAGGCGCGCCGCGGTACGTTGGTCGACAGCGCCGACGGCGAGGTCGGCGGGGGCGAGGTCGCGTCGCGTTCCCTTAGGTAATCCGGGCAGGAGCCCATCGGCCAGAGATGCGCGCCAATAGCTGAGAAGCAATCCATGATCCCTTACACACACGTGGCACGCACGACGTCTCAACCGGCTTGCGTCGGGCCTGTGAGCGCTGAAACGTTTTCAATCATTACGCCAACCGAGAAGGCGAGGCAACGTGTACCGACTGGGGCGATGGCGGCGCGCCGCGTCAGGTTCGTCACCACCACGACCTTCGCCGACGTGGCAGTTGTCGAGGGGGCCGTTTTTCCGCTCCATTTTTCGCCGTCGGCCGCGCCCTGCAAGTGGCTCCGACCGACGCTCCGATTTGCGCCCCAGTCGAGCTTGGTTCTTGGCAGGATGAACGTGGACCGCTACGCACTACGTAGCGGGAAGAAGAGTGCGCTGGTCGCCGCCCATGAAGCGGGTGGGGCCGGCGGTGCCGGAGGCCGTGGCGGCGCGCCTCGCCGAGGAAGGCATGTTGTGCCTCTATCGCGGCCGGAGCGAGTGCGGTCCCCGCGCGCTCGGCCACCGGAGCATCCTCGCCCGTCCCGACCTGCCCCACGGGCGCGACCGACTCAACGCGATCGAGGGGAGGGATTGGTACCGACCCCTGGCGCCGATCATCCTCGATCACGCCGCCGTTCTCGCCCTACATGACCACCAGCGGTGCGCCGGCGCGGACGCATGGCGGCGACGTGCCACGTCGATCATTCTACGCGCCGCCCCAGATCCTCGACCGCGCGGCCGAGCCCTGGCTTCATGCCATGATCGAGGAATTCGCGGCGCGTAGCGGCATCCCGGCTGTGGTCACTTCGTTCAACCGGCAGGAACAGATCGTCGAGACGCCGGAGGAGGCGGTCGCCACCTGGCGCCGCCTCGGCATCCGCCATCTCGTGCTCGGGGATCATGTGATCCGGGCACATGGGGGAGGAGGCAACGGGGGTATCCCCGCCCATCTAAGTCCGAATTACGAAGGGCGAGCCATTCGGCCCGCCCTTCTCCAAGCCATGCCTCGCCCCGCCTTGCCGGGCCTCACCTTGCCACGGGAGCCTGTCGTTCGAAATTGACTGCAAACCGTCCATAGCGTGGGCGCCAGTCGCCGATGCCGACCAGTTCGCCAGTGGCGACGGCCAATTCCTCGATCACCTCCCGACTTACCACAGACGGCAGGTACTCGATCTCGACGTCCGCCCGCCAGTCAGGGAACCGTGGCCGTGTCCGGATCACCCTTCCTTTCTGCACCTGGACGGGCACCTGCAACCTGAACTGCTGATCCGGCCACAACTCGCGCGGATCGCGCGGCCCATCGTAAAGCAATCTGGCATGTTGAGTGCAAATGACCCCGGCCTTGATCTGCGCCGTCATCTTGCGACGCCCGGCCCCCTTGACGAGGGCTGCCTCGATCACTTCCGACGGGATGCAGGGCTCCTTGTTCCAGGTCCACAGCCCCCCGAACCACTCGATCTCAGCCATCTTTTTGAAGTCCGCCTCGGTCTTCAGCCGCTTGCTGGTCAGTACCTTCAACATTTTGGCATACTCGTTCGAAGGATCGGCGAGTCGGCCGTTGTGCATCAGCAGCGCCGCGATCCCGGTGATCGTGAACCTCAATTTC
>JADFZP010000508.1:0-420 GCA_015232485.1 Alphaproteobacteria bacterium | reverse complement strand
CGGATGTAACTCTCATAGAAGGAACCCGACTCCGCCACAACCAGTGCCTCCGTCGCCAAGCTTTGGTATAGTGTACCAAGCTCGCCACACCGCGTCAAGCACATAGGAACCACATCAGGTGCGTTTGTACCAATGATTACCCGAGAGCAGCTTCGCATGGCCCGCGCCGCGCTGAACTGGAGCGTCCGCGACCTCGCCTCCAAGGCCGGCGTCAGCCCGAACACCATCAGCAGATTTGAGAATGGCGCCGATGCGTATGGGGATACACTGCGCAAGCTTGAGCAGACGCTCGTCGGCGGGGGGGTGGACTTCATCCCGGAGAATGGCGGCGGACCAGGCGTCAGATTGAGAATGCGCCCATGAACAAATCATCAAACTAATTTGGGCGCGTCTCCATAGGCTCTAATCATCGCCTTCAAT
>JADFZP010000507.1:600-2975 GCA_015232485.1 Alphaproteobacteria bacterium | reverse complement strand
CACTTTTCGCGGTCGCGGATCGCCGTCAAGCCTTCCCACGAGAAGGGCAGCCCACGCGTCACGGCCACCGCGCAGAGGCGCTTGCGCGCTTCCAGGGCGCCCAGGTCGTGGGCGTCCAGGATCGTCTCGTGCAGATCGTAGCCCAGAACGCCGAGCGTGCCGCGAATGGCCTCCATCGACGCGGTGTGCTGATAGGGCGGCACGTTCTCGATGAGCACGATCCCCGGATTGGTGGCCTTGACGATCGCCAAGAAGGCCACGAACAGGTGCCCCGCCGTTGGATGGCTTTCGGCATGATCCAGGCCCCGCTTGGCGCGGCCAGCCAGGGACGCCCCGGTGCAGGGAATGCCGGCGGTGAGGATGTCGACCTTGGGCAGAGCATGAAGGTCGACCTCGTCGACGCTGCCAGCGACAGCCAGGGCATCGCGCGTCCAGATCGGATTGTTGCGCAGGCTGGTTTGAAGGAACCGATCTTCAACCTCGACGGCGAAGGCCAGCGCGGTCTTGACGCCCGCGACACCCAGGCCGGCGTGAAGCGCGTTGTCGAGGATGCCGGCGCCGTGGAACAGGCTGCCCACCGACAGCGCGTGCCCAGCGTTGAGACGGCGGTTCAGGCGTTCCAGCCGCTCGGCCGCCGCCGCGTCGTCGGGATGCACGGTCACGACGATCCGACCGGGCGAGAAGGTGGCCCGAACGCGATCGACCGGGCCGAGCACGGCGGCCAGGGCCTTGGTGTTGATGTCGAGGCAAGGGCGGCCGTCCGGTTTGGACGACACGCGGCGAACGCCGCTTTCGCTGATGATGATCGTGAGGGACCGGGTCGCCGGGTCAACGCGCAGATCGAAGCGGCTGCCGGGCATGGCGCCGATGTCTTCCAGGCGCCGGCCCTCGAACCAGATGCGCGGCGCGCCACGATGTTGGCCCAGCTTGAAATACGTCAGGTGCCTCATGATGCGACTCCCCCCTGATAGGGCACAAACATCGAGATGCCGATCCACACCCCATCGGCGACCGGATGGATCGAAGGCTGCTCTTCGATTTCCAGGTCATGGTTGTTCGCCACGGCCTCGCGAGCCGCACGGACCTCGTCCGCGAACAACAACTGAGTTTTGGTCCCGTCCATCCCCGAAGCCCTCCATTTCCCTGATGCTCGCACGGGCCGGAGGACTTGCAACGCTTGCCGGGCGTTCCGCGCGCCGTCGGGCGATGTCCTGAAAAAACCCGTTGACCGACTTCTGTCGCTCATCCACCGGCTGACGCGCCGATAACGGTCTTTTCCGTTAATTGCATTTTGGATGATGTGCTAAACGGGAGGCACGAATGTTCCAGCCGTTAAGGGGAAAGTCGATCATGCCGCACACCACCAAGCGTCGAGGCACCGCGTTGGCCGCCGCGCTGGCCATGGCCGTCAGCGCCTGTGCCCAGAACCCGGACAACATCGGCTCCAGCTATGTGCCGGAGGCCCAGTACCGCAACTTGCCGTGCGAAGACATCCGCGTGGAAATGGCCCGCATGTCGACGAAGGTCGCCGAGGTCACCGACAAGCAGCGGTCATCGGCCAATACCGACGCCGCGATGGTCGGGGTGTCGCTGATCCTGTTCTGGCCCGCCGCGTTCGCACTGGCGGCGACGAGCGACCAGAGCGCCGAGTTGGCCCGCCTCAAGGGCGAATACGAGGCGTTGGAGCGCGTCCACCTCAAGCAGGGCTGCGCCCGCGACA
Organism: Alphaproteobacteria bacterium; assembly: GCA_015232485.1. GTDB lineage: Bacteria > Pseudomonadota > Alphaproteobacteria > Rhodospirillales > Magnetospirillaceae > JADFZP01. Next base: position 1,255 of record JADFZP010000507.1, on the reverse strand, counting down.
CTCGCGTCAACGCCGGTCCCCAGGACGGCGCGGTCATTGCCGACACCTCTCCGCTGGTGCCGGCGGCGCTGACCACCAAGACCGGCTTCGAGGCCATGCTGACCTCCGGCGGCACCGTGTCCGTTCTGGACCGGCGCGACCAGGAAATCATCGCGAGCCAGGGCGGCAACCGGCAGCATCTCTATGGTCTGTTCCTCGACTGGAAGCACGCCGGCACGAAGGAAAACCGCGCGGCGGTCGACGCGCTGTGGCCTTTGGAAGTCGGCAAGGAAAGCCATTTCTGGCGCTACGACGGAACCGGCGCCGAGGAGACGCGATGGAAGGTTCTGCGCACCGAGACGGTCACCGTCCCCGCCGGCACTTTCCCCGCCGTGGTCGTCGAGACCGTACGACGTCCGCAGGCAGGTTCGGACGAGGTTCGGACCATCCGCTGGTACGCGCCATCGATCGGCTGGTTCGTCAAACAGACGGTCGAGTTCAAGGGTAAGCGTCCACCCGAGCGGAACTGGGAAATGGTCGAGATCGTTCGTCGGTCGTGATCGCGTAAGACGGGGACTGAACGTCCCCGTCTTACGATTCTTCTGGTCTCGCCCAACAGCCTTGTTTATTTTGGCGACATCGGATGGCAGATGCTAATGGAAAGCAACTCCACCAT